>NZ_NRGT01000048.1:0-16335 GCF_002332285.1 Glutamicibacter sp. BW77
CCCTGAATCCTGAAGAGCCGCTTAAACTCGAAGAGCCGGTAAACGGTCTTTTCAGAATTGAGAGTGTAGCCATCTAATGCCAGTGCCCCTGGATTCCGGTTTGTAGTCAATGCACTAGCAAGCCGAGGCGTTCTAGAAGAATGGAGGTACCTGCACAAATCATTTCTAGAGACCTCGATGGAAGTCTTCATCGAGTGGTAACCAGACCGTTGGTTTCTGCGACAAAGCTATGAGATTCACTGTCCACGAAGTCAATTGATTCAGTGTCTACGGTGTGACGAGATTACACGCTGGGCACGGGGTGAGCTCTTCACACACTTAACACGACGCCACAGTCTCCCGCTGAGTCATTTGCACTCCGATTGTGTGGTTCTTAAAGCATTGTGGTTATAAATGCGCCTCATGCGTGCGTTGTGGAGAACTCCCGAAACTCCTGCCGGTTCCTTTGAACCGATTACGCGGCGCAACGTTGAACGGCTGATAGCGGAATAGTAAAGATGAGTGGACGAGCAATGAGAAGACGTCGCAGAGATAAGTGGCAGAGATTTCATCCGAAACTAAGCCAGGTGATAATACCGCCGATGTTATACAGATCTCGCAATTCTTGTCTAATCAAGCTCTTCTTGGAATATAGATTTTCAATGTACCTCTCATCGAAGAAGTCAAATATGCTTGGGTCCGAGTTATTCTCATGTGACGCACGAAGGAGATCTTGGCCCGCTTTCTTATTGAGAAGCTGCCAGAAGTTAACGCCCAACTTGTTAGACTCTTCAACTAATGCTTGACGTTCCTTCGACGTGAACTGGGGGGTATCCGCTTCTAATTTGCTGAGCACCCCGAGGAATTCACTCGTGTCAGTGTGGTTAGGAACTAAAGCGGTTTCGAATTCCAGAGCCCTGTTAGGGCGGGTAAGTTCGCGTTGCTGGGGGCGTCTGCGCATTTCAAGTAAGTGTTCGTTGAATCGATCGTGGTCAAATTTATGTTCTAACAATGATCGGTCAAATGAGTTCATCAGATCGAAGCCGATAGTATTCGCAGATCGTACCCTTTGTGGAACGCTTGCTGATAAAGCGAACCCGGCGACAGAATAGAGTGGATCGAAACGTGAGCCAACTCGACTCCATAATAGAGAGTTTTGTCCAATATGATAACGATTTCGTGAGTGGGTATAGTGCGCGTCTCCAACAAAGTCAACGAAGCCGTACTGATCATTGAGGTTTTGGAACTCGGACCATAGGAGATCTTCAAGTCCACCAAGTGCAGCCTTCGAAATATTGGACGGGGCCTGTGGTGTGACGTTTAGGTAGGACGACCGGACCACATTCCTATCTAACGCGCCAAGCTCGTTGGCTACAGGACGCTTACCATAGAACGTTCTCAGAACTTCTCCGTAGCCACCACCCACTGCACTTACGGGCACTTTCTTTTCTCTCCCAACTGGGCCGGAGCTGGTTAGTCCACCACTCGAAAACAGGGGGCCCAATAACTTTTCGGCGATAAGGCTGGTAGGGGATGGGGTGAGGCCAGCTCCAGCAACTCGACGTAAGTTGTATTCAGCAGTGAGACTATCGGCTACCTGCCGATCTGTTGTTCCCTCTGGTCCAGAACAGAAAAATAAGGCTTCGGAAGTTCTTCCTAAAGATTGCATCGCGGAGAGGACTAGACGGGAATCAAACCCTCCTGTTACATGGGCGATTTTCTGTTGAGAAGAATGATCCAGAATCGCATTTACGGAAGATAGAACATCCTCACGCAATTGTTGGAACAGTGCGTCATAGGACAATGACTTAAGGTCGTCGAAGATTGAGTAGTTGTTAACTTGTACATTTCCTGAGCTAACAAGAATATACTGGAATGGTTCTATGGAATTTACGTTTTTGAATGACGATTTATTTAATCCACCATTACCAAAAACGATTCGTTCAACCTGAAAAAGTGTGTTCTTCTCGAGCGGTTTGTTATTATCCTTATAGAATTTCGTGATCTGATTAATGTCGGTGGATATAACAGTGTGTCCAGCGTGCCTAATATAGAAGGCTATGGCTCCACCCAAGGGGTCAGGATAGCAGGCTGACCAATTTTCGGTGTTGTCTCGTGCGTAGAGAGCGCCAACATTTTTAGCTGACTTTGACCACCAGTCCGCAATTCTTTGAGGTGACCAAAAGGCAAAAGCCGCAGGTAGCGAATGGGTGAGGTCAGTTATGTTCGTGACTGCTTTTCCATTTAATATGACACTACCGTCTAGCCAGAATAGCCGGTTTCCAATCCTCGTAAAATCGTCGCCAGGAGACATTGCGTTATTGTCCGGGGAAACGAGTAGATCATTGGTGTACGCAATTTTCGGCGCTGGATGATTTTGTGTTTTCATTGGGAATCTTTCGAATTATTGTTATCACGGCGGTGTGAGCAATTGTATTCATTGAAATACAATTGCCAGTTTTTCGCGGCAACCTAGTGTCGGAATTTATTTTGCTATTTAAAACGCAGGAGTAATGAAAAAATGATATTTATGGTTGAATAGATGTTTCACTCTCGAGAACTTTTTCGTTGAATGGCGTCCATAATTCGACCGCCCACGAGCCGAATGGTTTGTCTGTCAGAGTCACACAGGCTAGACGGTGTTCCGGGTCAACCCAGAGGAATGTACCTGACTGGCCAAAGTGTCCAAAGGTCCTTGCTGGGTGGCTCTGACCGGTCCAGTGCGGATTCTTGGTTGAGCGGATCTCAAATCCTAGACCCCAATCGTTGGGGTTTTGACGACCGTAGCCAGGGAGGATCCCCGCGAGATTTTCGAAATGAACTTTCGTGGCATCTTGCATGGTTTCTGCCGCTACTAGCGTGGGATTGAGCAGCTCGGCCGCAAATAACGCAAGATCCGCCGCGTTCGAACGACCATCCTTCGCGCAGCTGCCGGCAATCTCGGTATTGCTCATACCAAGGGGCGCAAAGACGGCTTCCTGCGCATACCCCGAGAAGCTCATCCCAGTTTCTTTTTCAAGATGCTCGGCCAGAACTTCAAAACCGGTGTTTGAATATCCCCGCTTAGTTCCTACCGCGTAACGGATAGTGTTCGAGTCAAAGTCATATCCGGCTGCATGTGCAAGTAGATGGTGAACCGTTGAGCCATCGGGGCCCGCCGGATCTTCCAATGTGATTGCTTCTTCTTCAAGGGCAATGAGGAATGCATAAGTGCTCAACAGCTTGGTAACAGAGGCTAGCTGGTAAACACGCTTGGTATCACCGTGCTCGGCCACTATCGCGCCGTCCCCGTTGACGACTACAGATACCGCGTTATCTACAGGCCACTGCTCAATCTGGGCTAATACGCTCATAGTTAGACCAATCCCTCATTATTCGTTCTCGTGATTGCGAGCGGGAATCACCCAATCATCGCATTGCTTCGCTAGAATTACGAGCAGGAATTGGGTAGCTTTCCCTAGACCAACCATATCGACACTAGACCAAACATAGGAACTTTACGCCGTGCATCTGAAGACTCTCACCGTTCGCGGATTCAAGTCTTTTGCTTCGGCGACCACCTTTGAATTCGAGCCTGGCGTGACTGCTGTCGTAGGCCCGAACGGTTCAGGAAAGTCCAACGTCGTGGATGCGCTTGCCTGGGTTATGGGGGAGCAGGGGGCCAAGACCCTGCGCGGCGGCAAGATGGAAGACGTCATTTTTGCTGGTACCTCCGGCCGGGCACCACTAGGCCGCGCCCATGTATCGCTAACCATCGACAATGCTGATGGGCGGCTTCCTATTGACTACGCCGAAGTCACCATCTCCAGAACATTATTCCGTGCAGGTGGTTCCGAATACGCCATCAATGGCTCTTCGTGCAGACTGCTTGATATCCAAGAACTACTCTCGGATTCCGGGCTGGGCCGCGAAATGCATGTCATTGTCGGTCAGGGCCAGCTGGATAAAATCTTGCACGCCACCGCGGAAGACCGCCGTGGGTTTATCGAAGAAGCGGCCGGCGTTCTTAAGCACCGCCGGCGTAAGGAAAAGACCCTACGCAAGCTTCAAGGTATGCAAGGAAATCTAGATCGGCTTGAAGACCTCAGTTCCGAGGTTCGCAGGCAACTGGCACCGCTAGGGCGCCAGGCAAAGATTGCCCGCCGTGCTCAAAGTGTTCAACTGGACGTACGTGACGCAAAAGCTAGGCTTTTGGCTGATGATCTTGTTTCCCTGAACAATAAGCTTGCCCAAGATATTGATGACGAGACAAAAATCCAGGCTCGCCAGCAGGAGACTGAGCAGCGCCTTGAGCACGTGAAAAAGCACGTGAACCAGTTAAGCGCAGAAGTTGAGCTGCTTACCCCGCGGCTGAGCCTGATCAACGAAACCTGGGTGTCGCTGACCACTCAGGGGGAGCGTTTCCGCTCCTTGGCTGCACTCGCACGTGAACGCGGAAAGCTTCTGGAAGGAAACCAAACCCATTTTGACTCCAGCCGTGATCCGGACCGTCTTGAGGCACAGGCCGAACGCCTAGCCGAAGAACTCGAAGAGCTTGAAGAGTCAGTTGAGGACCGCCACGAAATTCTCGCTGAAGCCATCGAAGCCAAGGAACAGGCAGAGGAGCAGGCACGTGCCGAACAACAACGCATGGCAGCCCTGCTACGCGCTGCCGCTGACCGACGCGAGGGCATGTCGCGTCTTGCCTCCCAGGTAGCATCGGCACGAAGCCGAGTTGATGTGACACGCGCAGAGATCGCCCGTCTGCAAGACGGGTTGCGCTCCTTTGACGCGGACTTAGAAGCTGACGCAAGGTCACATACCGAGCTTTCGACAGAACTTGACCAGCATCTGGCCATGGAATCCACACTGAATGAGGAATTTGAACGGGCGGAAAAGGAACTTCTTCGGCTATCCCAAGCCCAGTCGGAGACTTCGGGACGTGAACGGGAACTGTCGGTCCAAATCTCCGGGCTAAAAGCACGCCTCGATGCCCTGCGACTGAACACCAAACAAGATGATCAATCCGCGCAGATCATTGAGCAGGCTCCCGAAGCAATTTTGGGACGCCTTGGTGAACTCATTTCCGTTTCGCCAGGATATGAACAAGCAATCTCCGCAATTCTGCGCGAATCCGCCGAAGCGCTGGTCGCACGCGACCAAGAGTCTGCCCTGATGCTTCTCAAATCATTGGCAACAGATCGCGCCACCCATGCAAGCTTTGTTCATGCATCCGTTATGGGCTCGGAAGTTAGCGCAGCCAAGGTCGCCGGTATTTCGGCGCGAGAGGTCGTCACCGCAGATCCACTGCTCAATGATCTGCTTGATGTGCTCTTCGCACATCACTATGTGGTGCAGCACCTCGACGAAGCTACAGAACTGCTGCACGCAGATCCCAAGGCGCAGATCACTACCCTGGATGGAGCTACAGTATCCGCGCTACGCAGCTCTGTAGGCGATACGGCCGGAGCTTCGCTCATTGCCCAGCAGGCGCTGGTGGAACAAACGTCGTTAGAACTATCTGCAGCAAGCAACGAACTGAGCGAATGCGAAAGCCAGTTAGCTAAGCGCGCCCCAGTGCTTTCGGAAGCGCAGCAAGCCTATGACGATGCTCAGGGTGCACTAGCGGAGTCTGACGCCAGCATTGATGAGATCTCAACCTACCTGGCAAAGCTCGGTCAGAAGCTGCATACAGCCCGCGCAGATAAAGAAGCGTTGGCCCAGCGAATTCACTTGACTGGCGAAAAACTTGAGATTGAACAAGAATCTTTTGAAGAGATTACCGAACGCATGGAGATGGCCTCCGAGGACCAAGACGAGGACTCGGTAGATGATGCCGGCCGTGCGGCCTTGGCAGACGCGGCCGCAGCAGCCCGCCAGCGTGAGCTGGAAGCCCGGTTGGCGCTGCGTAGCAGCGAGGAACGGGTTAGTGCGCTTCGTTCCCGTGTGGAGGGACTACGCAGAACTGCGGCCGCCGAACGCAGCCACCGTGAGGTGGCAGCGCGCAGAGCTGAAGATCGCCGCACCCAAGCAGCGAACGCACAACGCGTGGAGCAGGCAGCCGAGCGGGTCTTAAAATTCATTGAAATTTCCGTGGACATTGCCGCGCAAGAACGTGAAACGCTTACCGGCAAGCAGCGTGAGCTGGACCAGCTGCTCTCTAGCCAGCGTACCCAGGCAGAACAACTCACCGCAGAACTCGCGCGGTTATCCGACGCGGTACACCGGGACGAGATGGCGCGTGCCGAATTGCGGCTTCGCATCGAATCTTTGGAAACGAAGTCCTTGGAAGATCTCGGATTCACTGCGGATCACCTGATTGCACACTTTGGTCCGGACCAGCTGATTCCCGAAGACGTTGATCCTGAAGATCGATGGGCAGAACTTCATCAGAATGTTGATGACGAGGGCAACATCATCGGAACCAAACCATTTGACCGAGTCGAGCAGGAAAAGCGCCTGAAGAAAGCTGAGCGGGACTTAGCGGCTCTTGGCAAGGTCAACCCGTTGGCGCTGGAAGAATTTGCCGCTTTAGAAGAACGCCACAAGTTCCTCAGCGGTCAGCTGGAAGACCTGAAAAAGTCGCGCAATGATCTGCAGCAGATCATCAAGGATGTGGATGCCCACGTGGAGCGGGTCTTCACCGAGGCGTACAACGACACCGCCATGCAGTTTAAAAGAATTTTTGAGCGTCTGTTCCCCGGGGGAGAGGGACAGCTTGTCCTCACCGACCCGGAGAACATGCTGACCACCGGCATCGAGGTCGAAGCGCGTCCCGCAGGCAAACGGATCAAGCGATTGTCGTTGCTCTCCGGTGGTGAACGCTCTTTGACAGCCGTGGCACTGCTAGTTGCCATCTTCAAGGCGCGTCCTTCGCCGTTCTACGTGATGGACGAGGTGGAAGCAGCACTGGATGATGTGAACTTAGGCCGCCTGATCACGATCTTCGAAGAGCTGCGCGAAGCATCCCAGCTGATTGTGATCACCCATCAGAAGAAGACCATGGAAGTCGCTGACGCGCTGTACGGCGTGACCATGCGCGGCGATGGAGTCTCCACGGTAATTAGCCAGAAACTCAGCAGAGCAGAATAGAATTCAGGCCGGGCCGCGTTAAGCCGGCCCGACCTGGCACAGCAGGGGTTAGGACTTCCGAGTCACCGGAATCGACTCAGGACGCTGAGCACCCTTGAACACATTCTGGTAGCTATTTGGCAAGTGCCCTATATCGAGTGCACGCACACCAAGATCAGCGAGCTTCGAAGCCAGGATTGTTCCGCTCGGTCCTAGTGCGATAAGAACCATGTCCGCGTTTGTATCGCCAAGCGTGTCGGTTAGACGAGTCAGATCCGAGTAGGCATCTACGGATTTGGAAAGAACCATCTCATGGCCAGCGAGGTTGTCGAAGAGTTCAGGGATCAGCTCAAAGCGGGAATCGGCGCCGGTCACGAAGACAACTTTTTTGCCTTCCCACACCTTGCGCCACAGCCGCACCGCTTCGTCGCCGAGAACGGAGAACGCTTGTGGCCGGGTCATATGTGCATTGGCGAAGGACTGCGAAGAGATGACTAGCTCTTTCAGATTTGGCCACAGTTCCTGGTAGACACCGGACCAATGCGCATCTCGGAACAGCTGCGGGAATCCGATGAGCAAGTTTTCATTGTCACTCGTGAAAACCTCGCGCAATGCGGATTGCAGATCCGGCGAATTGGGCTGAAAGCGGAGATTAAAATCGCTCAACTGCATGAGCCGGAATTCTCCATCACCGAATCGTGCCAGAGACTTATCCGTGGTCGCCAGGACATTGAGTGATTCTCTTAGCGACATGACTTGGCGGGAATGGAAGGCGGAGACGGCCTGCATGATATCTGAGGTGGCAGATAGCCGAATGGTTTCCAATTCCCGTTTTTGTGATTTTAGTTCGCCGTGGATCTGTCGAAGAATTTTCTCCATCTCCTTGGTATCGGTCGACGAGTTTTCAATGGATACAGGGATGGGTTTTCCATTGACTATTTTAACATTGAAAACACGGTCGGCAGCCTTTTTGAGCTTTTCTAACATGTAGATCCTCCGGAATTAGAAATCTTGCAACCGATCGTGGTGGCAGTGGTCAACTCAAGTATTGCAGGGTTTGCCGCGATTCAGTACACAATTGGCCTCACTCAACACTTGGAACATCCAATGAACCCAAGAAAGTAGCGAGTACGGGTCAGCTCAAAGAATTGATCCGTGATATTCCGAGGATTATCGGTTAACTGCAGATTTTGCAGTTGCACCCATGCGGTCGAGGTTCTTAGCGTGCCTTGAACATGAGAAAGGCCCGAGGGGGAGCAACCCTCGGGCCTTTCTGAATGATCTTGCTATGGCCGATTAGCAGATATTCTGCTGGCCATTTTTCTTGTACGCGACAGTCTCGTCCAAGACCACAGGTCCGCCAAGCAGGACATTCGTCCAGCCCTTCATGGAGCGCATGGCACTGGCTACTGATGAAGGCATGCATGTCTTCTTAGTCAGCAACATTGGTGCGTCATTGTACGAGGCAATCACCGCACCGGTGAGCCCATCGCGGAAGTCGTCTGCTGTAGCAATAAACTGGCGCTGAGAACCCTTAGGCCAGAAAGTCTTTGCAATCAGTGCGCTGGTGTCATATCGAGTGGCGCCCTCGTAGCGAATCACCTTGGCGTTCGGAACTGCCGCGCGGACCTGGCGTTCGGCCTTCGCCGAAATTGCCAGTGGTCCACCTGCCATGTAAACACGCGTTGGCTTCAGGCGCTTGAGTTCTCGAATCGTTGCCGCAGGAACTTCTGCTTTTCTGGTTAGCAGCATCGGTGCTTCGCGCCCCGAGGCCACGGCTGCCAGAGACATCGCATCTTCAAACCGCTGACCGGTCGCCAGGAACACTTCGTTAGAGCTTCTCCAGGTCCTGGAGATCTTTGCGCTGGTGTCGTAGAGGCTGGCACCCCAAACTCGGGATACTGGGCCGTAAGACTTGATTTTCTTGACGGTTGATTCACTGATAGCGCTTGGACCGCCAAGGACAATGATTTTCTTCGGTTTCAGACGCTTCAATTCTGTAGCCACCGAGGAAGGCAATGAGTCTTTCTTTGTCAGCAGGAGTGGCCCATTGTTACGTGAGGCCATTGGCGAGCCAGCAAGAGCATCAGGGAAACGTTCACCCGAGGTAACCACCACGGTAGATGCGGTCGTGGGGAAAGTACGCTTGGAAATTGCTACGGGAGTATCAAACCAACGCTGTCCGTAAAGCCGTACGGGATCTAACCGGGTGGGCCAGACATCCATATCACCCAAGTAAGAGGTCACCATCTTGTACGGGGTGCTACGCGTATTCTTCGCGAAATCCTTCAGCGACGTCAGATTGCCGTTCCAAACATTGGCATCAACATTCTTTGAATTGCCAATGAGGTTTGAGTTTGAAGAATACTGCCATACGTTGAAGGTCTTCCAGCCTTCGGGAAGTTCGCGTGGATTCTTGGTCGAGGTATCGGAAGTAGGGAATACCGAGACGTGTAGCGGCCAGTACTTGAAAGCTTCGGAATCACCGGTGCACTGATCCCACCAGGACTGTGCGGTATAGATCATGGGCAACCGTCCGGTGCTGGCCTTGATGGTGTTGCCGAAGTCCTTGATCCAGGTCACCATCTGTGCAGGGCTCAGGCCGTAGCAGATATCGCCTTTACCCTGAGGGTAGGCCGTCTTTTTATATGGATTCCACTCGATATCAAGTAATGGCGGCATGGTCTTGCCATCGGCGGTCCACCCTCCACCGTTAGCAAGGAATTCCTTGGCTTGGGCAGCTCCACTGGAGTGCGCGGGCATTGCAAAGTGGTAGGCACCGCGGATCACGCCTGCTGAACCTGAGGCTGCGTAGTTCGTGTTGAACTGTGGATCTTTGAACACTGACGTAGGCCAGGACTGAGTGGCTTTGATGTAGCCGAAACGAGCCCCGTTGTTATAAGCCTGTTTCCAATTGACAGTCCCTTGGTGATGGGAAACGTCAATGCCCAACGTTCCTGGTGGACGCCAAGTGCGCAGTTCTTCAAGTGAGCCTGGTACGGCGAGATCGAGATCCTGCTTGGTGTCAGAGGCTACTTCTTGTGCGAGAGTAGCGAGTTCAGCAAGTGTCGGAGCCGTTGGATCTCCAGACTCATCGATACGCTTTTGCCCTTGGCCCATGGTGGCGTCGACAAAATCTTTGTCCAGAGCATCTAGCGCCAAAGAGGCCAAGGAAATTCTTTCCTTGGCCGAGAGATCGGATTTTTGAGCTAGTCCTTCTTCAATGGCCTTTGCCGCGGAACCAGCAACACTTGGCGTGCTCGCTGGTTCAGAAGTCTGCGCTGCTGGGCTGCTGGACTCCGCTGGAAATGGACTCGCTGCTGCAGAGGTAGAAACGCTAGGAGCTGATTCCTTGGTGGGTGATGCCATCGCGGGTGCCGTTGCTGCCAGTGGCAAGACCAGAGCGGCCCCGAGCGATAACGCGAGCAGGCGTCTGCCTGCAAAGCGGTTTTCAGGCATAAAATCTCCTGTAAAGAATTGCGAGTGTGATCGGTGATTCTTCACAGTATATAAAGAGTACTCAAGAAAGTCTCGTTGGTGGTCGAAAGACGACGAGATCCAACGGTTATTTGCCTTGGACTGTCGGCTCAGACTCTACTGCGACGGGACGGATCGTTTTTGGTACCAGCAGCCACGCGACCACACCAATCAAGCACACCGCACCCGAAGCGCTCAGCGCCACCTGGTAGCTGATGGCATCTGCCATGGCTCCGGCAATCAGTGGCCCGATAATTGCTCCAAGGTCCGTAAACATCTGGAATCCGGCCAGTGCCTTGCCGCCATTGCGTCCCGACCCGATGACATCCGCCACCGCGGCCTGCTGGGCCGGACCTAAGATGCCGCCACCAAAGCCGGCCAGTATTGAGAAGATGATGAATCCTGTTAGCGAGGTGAAGTAGCCCATGGCAACGATGGAACCCAGAAGGACCACCATGCCTACCAAAATCGGGATCTTGCGTCCAATGGCATCGGTGAGTTTTCCAGAGAAAGTCAAGGCGATGCCATTGCCCACGGCGAAGATTGCCAAGGAGATACCGGCAACTTTCGGGCCGAGGTCTTCACCGAAGACCGCTAGGGCAAACAGCGGGATCATGCTGGTACGGATACCGAAGGCCAGCCAGCCATAGCTGAATCCGGAAGCCAAAGCCGCCCGGTACGCCGGCGAGCTCAGCGCCTCACGAGTGGTGACCACCTCTACCGCTGACATTGCGCCGGACTTAGCCGGATCCTTATCCAAGTCGCGCCGGCGTCCCAAAGCGAAGTAGACCACCGCGGCAGCGATGACCAACGCGGTACCGTAGATAACGAAGGGGATGCGCATGCCAAAGGGAGCCAGAAGGCTGCCGAGGACCGGGCCGATGACGTTGCCCAAGAGGAATGAGCCGGCATACATGCCGGAAATCCGGCCGCGTGATTCATTGGGTGCAAGCCGGGCAATGAGTGCCATGGCCGAGATGGTGAACATGGTGGAACCGAAGCCGCCCAGGCCCCGGGCAATCAGCAGCTGCGTGTAGTCCTGGACTACCGCGCATAACAGCGTGGAGACCGCCACCAAAAGCACGCCGGTGACGTAAATGCGCGGTTCGCCAAGCTTGCCCACCAAGATTCCTGCCACCGGGGCGAAGATGAGCCGAGTGAAGGCAAAGATAGAGACAATCACGCTGGCCGCCGCGGCGCCCACATCAAAGCTCACCGCGTACTGCGGAAGGATCGGGGCGATCAGCCCAAAACCGAGGGCAATGATGAAGGCCGCTACGAGAAGAATTGATATTTCGCGGGGGATGGGAGGGCGTGGCTTAGACGAACGTTGACGCTGCATGATGACCGGTTCCCTACCTTGGAATCATGGTAAGGAAGGACCTTTCTCTAGAACTGCAAAACTACTGGCAAGAACGCCAACGCAAGTCTATGCTCTCTAGACCTGCTCGTCTTCAACTGGTGACCGAGGACTCGAAGGGTGCTCGGCAGTATGGGCCAGAGCATACTGTGAGAGAATTTCACTCGTGACCGATTCGCTATTACTTACCATTATCATTGTCGCGGTCATCGCCGTGGTGGCCATTGCCGTCATCGCGTTCGTGACCAAGGGGCGCAAGCCCAAGACTCCGTACACTTCCGAGCGCGACGCAGATGATTCGCCATCTAGCGCCGCAGGGACCGAACCGGACGAGACTCCGGCCGCTGGGCAGTCCCCAGACGGCTCAGTACTGACCGAAGAACCTCCGGTAGAGCCAGTGGCGCCCGCCGCACCGGCACTGGATGTTCCAGAGCCAGTGCAGGGACGCCTTGCCCGTCTGCGCGCTCGCCTGACCAAGTCGAACAACATGTTCTCCAAGGGCCTGCTGGCCCTGCTCAGCCAGGACTCAATTGACGAGGACGTCTGGGAAGAAATTGAAGAGACGCTGCTGTTGGCGGATCTTGGTACCGAGCCTGCCCTTGAACTAGTTGACGCACTGCGTGAACGAGTGAAAATTGAAGGCAGCAAGGACCCCGTTCAGGTCAAGGCAATGCTCCGCGAAGAGCTGCTGAAGCTGGTGGACCCCACTCTGGACCGCAGCTACCTGCCCGAACCGCATCCGGGACGCCCAAGCATCATCATGGTGGTTGGCGTCAACGGCGTCGGCAAGACGACCACTATCGGCAAGCTGGCCCGTGTGCTCGTTGCCGAGGACAAAGACGTGCTCCTCGGTGCCGCGGACACCTTCCGTGCGGCGGCCGCAGAGCAGCTGGCAACCTGGGGAGACCGTGTCGGTGTTCCAACCGTGCGCTCGTTCATTGATGGCGCAGATCCAGCCTCGGTGGCTTTTGAAGCCGTATCTGCGGGCATTGACCAGGAAGTCGACATTGTCATGATCGACACTGCCGGTCGCCTGCAGAACAAGGTCGGCCTGATGGATGAGCTGGGCAAGATCAAGCGTGTTGTTGAGAAAAAGGCAGCCATTGACGAAGTCCTGCTGGTCTTGGATGCCACTACCGGACAGAACGGTCTGGCTCAGGCGAAGGTGTTCTCCGAGGTAGTTAATGTGTCGGGTATCGTGCTGACCAAACTTGATGGCACCGCCAAGGGCGGTATTGTCGTGGCCATCCAGCGCCAGCTGGGTGTTCCGGTGAAACTTGTTGGTCTGGGCGAAGGCCCAGACGATCTGGCTCCCTTTGATCCTGAAGCATTCGTCGACGCATTGCTCGAAGGCTAAAATTTTCGGCGGTTCCCAAAAGGCATCCGTGCCCTGCATCTTCACCGATGCTCGGCACGGATGCTTTTTCTTTATAACCGCATCCAGCCTAAAACTCCGGTCACTTGACCTTGGAGCCGGAGATGCTCGGTGGATCATGCTGATCCTCTGAGCGGTTGAGAAGGAACTGAGCGTTTCAGTCAACCGTATTCGGTGTGCATGAATTCTAAAATCTGAGAATTCAATCACAGCCCAACAGAACTACGTAGACGAAATTACCCGGAAGTCCGGGGATTATCAGGTATTTACGTATAGAAAATGGTTTCATGGCGTGTACCCTATGGTGTAACTGTGGGGGAAATTTTCAGTTATTGTTCAGATTGAATCACTAGACATGATGTAGAGCCTCGTTCACCGCGAGGCTTTATCTATGTTGGCAAGTGGCAACTAGCCGCACCGGCAATAATGCCCTTGCCTCGTGTATCTTTCCCCGGACAAAGGATCCCGCCTCACGTGAGCCTGAAGAAGACTGAGCCTGGCACCACCGCACGTCAATCAAAGCCAGCAATTTTTCGCGGCGACATTCAGGGATTACGTGCCATTGCCGTAGGCGTGGTGGTGATTTACCACTTCTGGCCCAAGGTCTTGCCCGGCGGTTTTATCGGTGTTGACGTCTTTTTCGTGATTTCGGGATTCCTGATCACCACCCACTTGCTCAAGCGTCCGCCGCAGAACATTCGTGACGTGGCGAAGTTTTGGATGCGACGGGTTAAACGATTACTTCCAGCGTCATTCTTGGTCATTCTGGCTGGTCTCATCGGAGTCTGGCTACTGGCACCGATCACCTTGTGGCAAGACTGGGGATTCCAAGCCATTGCCGCCACCTTCTACTTCCAGAACTGGTATCTCTCAACTTCCAAGGTTGACTATCTGGCCGAGGCGGATGCGCCAAGTCCTTTCCAACATTTTTGGTCGCTCTCGGTGGAAGAGCAGTTTTACCTCATCTGGCCGATTCTCATTGGCGCCTTACTTTTTGCCGCCATACGTTTTGGTTGGAAGCGACGCACCGCAGCCCTGATCGGGATGGGCGCAATATTCGCGCTGTCTCTGGGATTCTCCATCTATGCCACGTCCACCGATGCTGGAGCGGCCTACTTCTCCACCTTCACCCGTGCCTGGGAGTTCGCCGCCGGAGCCCTCGTCGCGGCCTTGGGGCAACGTGCCTACGCGGCGAAGAAAGATCTCACGAGTCTGGCAGGATCATGGATCGGCTTGGCCGTGCTGATTTTCAGTGCGTTGGTGTTTGCTGGTGAAATGCCCTTCCCAGGCTACATCGCTTTGGTTCCGGTCTTGGGTACCGCGTTGATACTGCTCTCGCACTCCACGCATAGGTACTCACCGGGATTCCTGCTCGAAAACCGTGTGATGCGCTTCCTAGGCGACAATTCTTACGCCATCTACCTATGGCACTGGCCGATTCTCATTCTGGCTCCCTACACAGTGGCCGACTTTGGCCTAGCTGCCCAACTCGGTGCCTTGGCGCTGACCGTGCTGCTGTCGGTGCTCACCCAAAAATTGGTTGAGGTCCGCTTCCGTAAATTCATCGAGGTCTCAAAGCTCTTAACCGCCCCGCGGTTCTTGCTTGCAGGCTCCGCCGCCCTGGCACTGGCTGCCGGTGCTTTCTACACCATGAGTGGGAACATCATGGAGGAATCCAAAGATATAACCGCTTCGGTCAAACGCGTTAATGCGCAAGTTGGAACGGACTGCTTCGGTTCCAACGGGCTTTCGGATCATTGTGTGGATAAAAAGGGCATCCCGGAGAGCTACAAACAATTAGCCCCAGCTCCTATCGTGGCCAAAGAAGACAAGCCAGTTGTTTACGCGGATGATTGTTTTGCCGCCCAGAGCGATAACTATGCCCAGCGCCCGGTATGCAGCTATGGCAATGACGAAGGAAAGGTCAAAGTTGCGGTAGTGGGTAACTCCCACGCCGGTCAGTGGGTGCCCGCGGTTAAGGCTATCGCCGAGGAACGCGGTTGGAAACTCGACACCTATTTGATTAGTCGTTGCGCGGTGATGGGTGAACGCCAAGCATATGACGAAAGAGCCTCGATTGATGCCTGCGCGGAATACTCGGATTGGACTACGAAGCAGATCGACAAGAATGGTTATGATTTAGTCATCTCTTCCAGCCGCCAGTCCTTAGCAATTGAGGGTAAGGACTTTGCCGCATCTGAAGCTCCGGCGCAGCAAGCGTTCGAGAAGACCCTGAGCGACTGGAAAGATACCGGCGCGCAGGTAGCGGTCATCAAAGACACCCCATTCCCGGGAAGCACCGTGGGTAATCTCCCGGACTGCGTTGCCGAGAACGAACAAGAGTTGTCCGAATGCAGCGGCCCTGCAGACGAATGGATCCCCATGGACCCGCAATTCGAAGCGGTGAAAGCACTAGATGACCCGAGAATCGTCTCGGTGAGCCTGAACGATAAGTTCTGCCGTGACAACACCTGTTACGGGGTTATCGGCGGGGTGGTTGCCTATTGGGACCACTCGCACCTTTCAAACACCATGGCCGAGGATCTGGCGAAGCCGCTGGACAGTCGGCTCAAAGCCGTGCTGGATAATGACAAGCTATTCGCCTCATCCTAGTTCCAAAACGGGTGTTGTGCAGCTGGCCAAGGATCCGCATCTCGGTTCCTTTCCCGGGCATTTTAGATGAGTCAACACCCGAATCAACCACACCTATGCATCGGTTTTCGGACGAATTCTGACCGAGGTCTGATTCTTCGCGGCACGCGGGGCACCGATGTTTTTTCGAATGTCTTGTGCGAGCCCACATCGTGGATCAAGGGGGATTATGAATTGAAAATCAGTTGCTAGATGTTTTCTCTTCCTTACCTTGGAGTACGGTCTGACACCTTGTGCCATTCACGGCCGGTACCTAGCGTTGACCATGTAGAAACCACCGAGCAAGGGAGGACATCATGTCTGAGCAAGATGCCAATAAGCAATTCGGCAATTTTGACAATGCCGACAACCAAGAAACGAAGCAGCCTGGCACCCGAGGAGACTCAAACGGTTCAGAGGACATCAGCAGGCCGACCGACATCCAGCAGTCATACGGCGCAGA
>NZ_NRGT01000048.1:16472-95602 GCF_002332285.1 Glutamicibacter sp. BW77
CATTCAGCAGTCATACGGCGATGACGATACGAGTAGTGATCGCGCAAACCAAGAGAACAACGACTCCTAGTCGTTGGGAACCGTTGGTTCCCGTGGGGATACCAAAATTATTGATAGCAGGAGCCCTCAACTTACAAGCTGAGGGCTCCTAGCTTTACCTTCTATGCAGCCTGAAGTCTGTGGAGATATTCAGGAGCAACAATAAAATCTCTGATTGCGCGCATTCAGTTCGCTGGTTCGTCCAACTCTCCGGGCAACCTAAAAAATCATCAGCCGTCTCTGGTCGACGTGAAAAATACTGCTCTGCCTGCCTGCAGCAAGCCAACCTCGCTGAAACACCAGCGGACCGTTCGGTTTCGGCATTGAGCTTGGCCAGGACGGTTTCCCAGAGTCCAGCGGCCGCTTATTTTTCTGGGTTGCTGAGGTTAATCCGAATTGGACCGCGAACGCGGTCGGCTTCTACTGGTTTACCTTTTTGCGTGGCTACGACCTCGCCCTGCGCGGCCATTTCTGCCGTTATTTGGCGCACTTGGTTCACATAACCGCGCCAGGAATTTTCTGGTCCGCTCACTATGCGTGCCACATCGCTGGGACAGATGGAAGTGCCGGCCCTTTTGCTCAACAGGGCCCGGATGGCCGCGGCAGTCCGGTCGCTTAATGCTTTCGGCTCGGGATCCTCCCACCAGGGCTGGCCGCGTTCTCCCAGTGCAACCTTTGCGTCATTCACCCTTTTTCTGGCGTCAGCTTTGCCTTCCTTCACCGCTCGGCGGGCGGACATCAGTTCGTCGACCAGCTCCTGATGAAGCTTCGGGGGAATCCAGGGATTGGAAGCCCTCCATTTCCTGCCGTTAATGACGAGGTAATGTCCGTCGGGCGTGGTTTCAGGTGCATTCTCTTCCGGTGTCATCAGCTTCCCCGTGTTCAGTGGTTTTGTAGCTTCAAAGATCTGATTCTGGGTGTGCTCCATAGTGCTTGCCAGCCATCAGTGACACCTTGCGACGCAACTAGTTGCAATCCGGTTGCCAGTAGTCCTCGGAACCTTGGGTAAGCCCGGAGGCTGTCCAACTTCGGGCAGATCCAGGTGCATGCGAGGGCGGGGAGCCACCCACTTCCAGTGAACCGCCGAGTGCATCCGCGCTCCGCCCGCTCAAGGCGCGCGGGTAACTGCTGTTTGCACAGACTTATCACGTTAAATTCGCTACGCGAAGCCTGAGCCACCTCTTCACCGCAGCCGTCATTTGCAACTTGCAGGAGCCGTCCCACAGGACACCTGCGAATAAAGCTCGTCTCCAGCGCCTCTACAGGCAGGTGATCCCTAGGGGATCACCTGCCTGTAGACGAGGAATAGCTATTTAGCTCTGGTTTCTATAATCGTTGATGCTGCCTTGAGCTTCGTGCTGAAGATGCTCAGTCTCACTGGAAGCCTCGGACTTGACGCGATCCATGGACTGCTGGGACGAGTCTTTGAGCTCTTCGGCTGCAGTAGCCACTGGCTCTTTCATATCCTGAGCAATTTGCTGGGCCGTCTCGGTGAGCTCGGTGGCCAGTGGTTCAACTTTGTCCTTGGCCTTCCCAACCAGTTCTTCCTCGGCACGAGTCGAGGGGATCATGGAGGACGCAAGCAGGCCGGCACCAAAAGCAATCAATCCTGCTGCGAGCGGATTGCCCCTGGTCTGATCAGCCACCTTATGCGGCGCATCATGAACTGCTTCCGAGGTTTCGTGCCCCAGATGCTGGGTACGCTCACTCATCTCTTCGCCCCTTCCCATCACTGATTCCTTCACCTTGGTCACGGAGTTCTTGAATTTTTCGCTCTGCCGATGGGCAATGCGAGTGGGACTAGCCTTGTCGACAATTGCGTCAATGTCATTGCGCAGCCCTTCCCGCGTCTGGGCAATGTCTGCCCTGAGTTCGTCAGCATTCTTGCTCATGGGGTTTCCTCTCTTGGAGTAAAAGCTGAAGGGATTTTCTTTACTGTGCCAGCGGTCTGAGGCAGGCCTTTGACCTCTTTGATCTTTTTGCGTCCTACGGCGGCCAGGATTCCAGCGATAATCGCCCAGATCGCCGCGATGATCAATGCCGCCCAGCCGTAACCAAGCCACTGCGCAACACCGACCCAGGCTGCCAATGAGAGGAAGAGCAACACGAAGTGCGCTGCGATCCCTGCTCCGGCAAACATTCCTGCGCCTTGGCCAGCGTTGCTTGCTGATTCTTTCAGCTCGGTTTTGGCAAGCTCTATCTCTTGACGGACGAGAACCGAAACATTCTGCGTCAGGTCGCTGAAGAGCGTACCCAGCGACTGCTGCTCCTCGTTTCGCGGATCTCCTGGTTCGAAGTCTGAAGGCGAATGTGTCATCGGTTCCTCCTACTTGTAATCTTCGGAGCGTGGATCCGCAGGAGGATATGAACGCAAGGGATCAACCACAACGGTTTCATCCGGAACCCGCGACTGCAGCTGCACTGGCTCAGCTTGCGGTGCCGCCGATTGAGTGAAATGCTCGTCAGCCGCTACGGGCGATCCGGCAGCGGGGACGGTGTCCTTCGCTGTGGGTGAACCGTTCTCCGACGCGATTCCCTTGCCGCGGGCATCTTGCTTTGAAGTGCCGGCATTGCGCGTGATCCGTCCTGCGAGGAGACCCGCGCCCAGGGCGATACCCAGGAACGCTCCGGGACGCTTGCGCGCAAACTGCTTGACCTCGTCGACTAAGTCGCCGGGTTCTCGTTGATCGAGCCAGTCGGCAATCTGACCACTGTGATGGGAGGCTTGGTCAACCAAAGTGGCTGCAGTTCCCGAAGCCTGGGACTGATCCAGCATGGAGCGGAACTCATCACTGATGTCACGCAGATTCGTCGCGACTTTCTGCTGCTGGAGTGAGGCTTGCTCACGCAGATCGGAGCTGAGTTCGCCCAGCAGGTCCGCTGCTTGCTCTTTGGCCTGTTCTCCAAGCAGAGACGCTTCATGCTTAGCGGTGTCCAGGACTTCCGTTGCGGCGTGCTGCCCTTCCTGCGCGAGGTCCTTAGCCGTCTCAGCTGTCTTGCTGGTATTGGACTGCGACGTCGTATCCTCCCGGTCCTGATCATCAGCGATGTCCAGATGTTCCGGAAGAAACTGATCGTTGCGCAGGTTGGGTGCGGCAGGTGGGAGAGTTTCCCGCCCAGTTGCCTGTTCCGGCAAATTCGGTGATGGGCTGGAGCTTGGAAATTGGTCGTTGCTCATTTCGTGCCTTCCACTAGAGTCTGAACTTGTCCCTTACGTGAGCAAGATTAGAGACCTCCGAGAATCGCGACAGAAATTATTCGAAATCATAAGGATTCTTTCAGCTTGGTGAACTGGGACACGCTGATCGGTGATCTGGTCACCGGGTGCAGCCGGTTACTATCCGAAAGAGATTAAAACTGCCAAGAATGGCTAACGGTAAAATTTCGCAGCCAGGCGCGGTAGGGCATCGCTTGCGAGGGCGAGCTGATCCACTGGGGTAGGGGAATTTTTACTTTGGCCATCCCCTTTTTCGAGCCTATATTTCAAGAACGTTAGCCGCTGGCCAAATCTGTATTTTGTCCAAAGCCTGTTTGGTGAGTTCTGGGCTACGGCACGTGGAGAAGGGAGAAATGTTTAGTTCGGAGGCCAAGCGGCAGGGGAATCGATGGAAAAACGCAGGAGCCCCGCGCGTTTCTGCGACGGGGCTTCTGCAAGCGGTCTGAACGCCAATCACCATCTAGCAAGAAGACGGTGAGCGCGTTTTGAACGTCCCCACGTTCTTAGGTCAACCGCCGAACCTACCTCTCAGGCTAAGCCCCGAACAAACTAAGCGCCTTCCTTTTCAGGGTTTGACTAGTTTTCGACTCGACAAGTGGCAGCGCGTCGGGGCACGTTGTGAAAGCACGGCAGCTGGCCACAGCATGTAAATCTGTGCAGAAATCCAGAGAATTTTTACCCGACGACTCGTACGCTATACAGACATCTCGCGACACCGTTTTCGGCTCCGATGGCTGCAGCAGAAACAGGCCGCGCGCTGCCTCCGACACTTGATGGAATTCTTCAACTGAAGCCGTGCAGAACGTAAGCCAGTCATTTCTCCTTATTCTCTGGCCTCGGGTTTGTTCCAGTTCGCTTCCTTTTCTTCTTCTGCTTCCTCGTGCTGGCGCTCTGCGGAAATACGCAGTTCCTTTCCTTCTTGGACATCTTTCTCTTCCTTGGCAACTTGTTTCTCGCTTGCCTTGATGTCACGAGGTGGCAGCTGGATAGAGCTTTCTGCGGCAATGCCTGATTGCAGCTGGCGAGCACGTTCGAGTTCCGCGTCGAACACCACCCCGAACAGAAGCGAAAGGTTTCCAATCCAAATCCACAACAGCAAAACGATCACGCCACCGATGGCGCCGTAGGTCTTGTTGTAGTTTGAAAAATTCGAAACGTAGAAGAAGAACCCCAGAGTCGCTAGCCCTAAGATCACCAAGGA
Source organism: Glutamicibacter sp. BW77 (assembly GCF_002332285.1). NCBI lineage: Bacteria > Bacillati > Actinomycetota > Actinomycetes > Micrococcales > Micrococcaceae > Glutamicibacter > Glutamicibacter sp. BW77. The sequence continues at coordinate 20,930 of NZ_NRGT01000048.1, forward strand.
GATGGCCGAGCCGAGGCTGAGCCATCGGAATTTGGGCTGCCGGACATTTGGTGTGCCGTAGTAGAGCAAGGCAATCATGAATACCGCGGCCAGAAGGATTACCGGCCACTTGGCGATATTCCAGACCATGATCGCTGTGTCCCCGAGGCCGATGAGATCGCCCAGAGTGCGGGCCAAGGGACCGGAGACAGCCAGCAGAACCGCTACGGTCGCCGCGCACAAGAGCAGCGCGAGGGTGATCAGCAGCATTACTGGTTTCAGTTTGTAGGCTGGCCGGCCTTCTTGCACGTCGTAGATCTGGTTGATCGAGCGGCCGAAGGCGCCCACATAGCCGGACGCGCTCCACAGCGCGCCTAAGAGACCAACAGCAAGGGCGAGTCCGGCAGACGGAGTAGAGGCGAGTTGCTCAATTGGCTGCTTCAACGTCTCGACTACCTGATCGCTTGCGAACTGCTCAAGAATGCCGACAATGTTCCGCGTCGTCGCTTCCGCCTGCCCCGCAATTCCGAGCAGCGAGACCATGGCTAGAAGCGCAGGGAAGATGGAGAGCATTGCGAAGTAGGTCAGCGAGGCGGCAAGGTCCGTGCACTTGTTGCGCGAGAACTCGCTGATTGATCTTTTGAAGGCATATTTCCATGAGCTGCCATGCAATTGCGTCGGGGAATCCGGCTTGGCTTCGTCTTCCGGTTCCGGGGCATCTAGATACTTGCGGCGGGTATCGGTGGCGGTGCCGTCCTCGGTCTGGACCCGGCTTTCACCCGGATTTCCGTCTGCCGAATGTGATCTGGACATTCCAAAACCTCCGCAACGTCGTTGCTAGTCAAATTTTAAGCATTCAATCAGAAGCAATCGAACCAGATCAACGGCTTAGATAGTTTACTCAGGTAGTGCGCTAGCTTTAGCTGATGGCCACCGGCTAAGAATCGCCCACGAATGCACCTTCGCCGGCTTCGAGCACAGCTCGTTTCGACTTGGTGAGTGGTTTTACTGGTTCGTGTCCTACGCGATGGAACTGATTCAATCACGGTATCGCATATCCCAGGACTCTCTGCAGTTTCACGTCCGGGAATCGACTCAGCCTGCGAATGGATGCAAACCACATGGTGTTCTCGCCGTGAACCGCATATGTGTTTTGCTGCAGGCCGCCGGGAAATTTTCCTCTGCGCCTGAATTCTGCGTCACGGTGTTCGTGTCCGTATCCGTGTTCCTTTAGACTTACCCAGAACAATCCCATTCTGCTTCACCTCAGGATGCGCGCCATGTGATTCAGCGAGGAATATTTCCGGTCGCTTCTGTCGAACCTTGTGGGATTGCTGAGTAAAATTCTGCGGTCTTGACCTATAGGTGTTACCGGCGAGTAAAGTATGAAACCTGCAGAACTATTGGACAACCAGGAGTTCATGGTGAACACTCCCCGTAAAGACATTCATCTGTCTCTCTCAGATGACCAGTATGATGACCTGACCAGCGCGCTGGAAGCCCACCGCGACTCCATGCAGCAGTTCGCCAGGGAGTCAGTACTCGGTTTCGGATTAGATTCCACGTATTGGTCTCACCGCGTCACCGAAGTCCAAGATCTGCTGGAAGCCGTCCGCCGGCTAGCAGCAGGAGAAAGCCCCGACGCGGTCAAGCAAGACCTACAGCACCACTCGCACGAGCACCCCCAGCAGTAGCCCGGGATTCGTCGTCAGACTCAGTGCGTTTGCTGCCCAAGGCAGATTGCTTTTAGCTGCCCTGGAAAGGCTGGTACAAGGATCATGGGTACAAGCGTTTCCCTTGGCGCAACGTATCCACCACGGCATTGAATGCAGGGATCGGATGCGCTACCGCGCAGGAATCCCAATACTTCACTCGGAAAGTCACTGACCCTCGATTTTGCGTGCGAATAAACAGCTCATTGATCTGGTCCGTGTCCTTTTCCAGATCGACTGACTGCAATGCGGGGTTCGGCATGGAAACATGCAAGAAGTTGAGCTCATCGGTCCCAGCATCGAGCATGGCAACCAGCACCGAACGACCGTGCATGGACACCAAGCCCATGACGTCGTTGACAGGTTCGGTTGGAACCGTCATGATAACTGGCATTCCCTGAACCCAGCCGTAGGCGGCGAGGTGGTTACGTCCTTCACGTGATCCAAGCAGTTCGGTCACGAGTTCGGCCGTTCGAGTACGTACAAGACGTCCTGGCATTGGTACTACCTCCACTATAGTTCTTGAATTTTCCGAGTGATCCCCATCAGCTTGGAACAAGACGCAACGCAGACTGGCGGCCCATCGTTGCGGTTCTCTAGTGTGCTTCCACCTTAAAAGATTAGAAGCAGCAAAGCCAGCAATAAAGATGAATGGCAAGAAAAGTTCACGTCAACACCTCGGCATCTGCTATTTCTCGGCTTCAATTCGCCTGAAATATGGACAGTTTGGTCGAATAGATCCGAGTAAAATTCCAGTCCCATCAGCCAAATTCCCGGAACTCCACGTTGATTATCATGAGCGTCGAAATATCCTGGAATTGAGATGGATGATCGGGCCTGAAAGCATGCATTTGTGGGAGCGGGCAATCACTTAGTGTGTGCCGGGTGCCGGAGTGGCATTTGCATCGCTGTTGTCGCTGCGAACATAGAGAGGTATTTGGTGGATGGCGGCGCTATGCGCCCAGAAAGCGACGCGGAACGGCATAAGCCTGTTATTGCTGTGCCTGACACAGAGCTCGGCGAGCGTAGTCCCAGACGGCAGAGGCGGGACTCTGGTGAAGACAGGGCTGGGAACGGTGACATGCCATAGCTGCAGTTCATCGTTGGGTGCATCGGTAAGCACCAAGAGTACGGCCCGCCCATGGATGGAAATAAAGCCCATCACGTCTTCAACCATCTCGGAACCTTGCGCAAAGACTACCGGCATCCCTGAGACCCATCCGTATGCCGCGAGATGCCTTTGAGCTATGGGGCAGTGCAGCAGTTCATTGAGGCGTTGGATCGCATGCGTGTGCAGTTCAGGGGTGTTCATATCTTCCTCCGTTGACAGCAGCTGTTCGAAAGCTGCTCGACCACGAGCTTCCTGAATCTATATTCAGGCGCATTCCCCGGGTTTCGCATTGCGCGCTCGGTGATCATCGTGGAGTGATCTTCTGAGGATATCTTCCTTGCCGGAGCTTATAAAGTCTCCAGCACCTCCGAATTTGCTGGAGGAATTATCAGCAACGAAGCCGGATTTCATAAAAGGACTGATCAGCCTAAAAATCGCCTTCTTATTTGATGCGCTGGATGTGCTGGACATCTCCATGCCGCGAGCCTTCTAACGCGATGAGATCTTCAACGTCCGCACGATAACTGGTTTGGCTGTTACGCGCCGTCCACCGCTAAGTCAAGATCTTTTGGAATCTTCAGAACTGGCTCCACCTGTCGACGGACAAATGGATTTTATAAGCTGTCCGTCTAGATTCCTTCGGATATTGGGCATAGTCTGGAGCACTACAATCAATTCGTCTTTGGGGGACCGGATTATTGTGCAACGCCGACACCACGTGACCTACCTATTGCCCAGAACCCAGCGAGCACGATATAGCAAACCGCTGATGATCTGGACAACTTCCGTGCTGTCCGCACTGAGCCTCACAGGTGCTCTGGCTTGGCCGCTACTGGCTCAGCCGGCAGACCTCAGAACAGGTTCGATACCGACAGCAATTGGATCCCTGGACACGGCAAGCTTTCACGACTATCCCATAGTTGTCAGTGAATTTGCGCCGTTGGCGGTCTTCGCTGGCTCCGGCAAAGAACTTGCAATTGATGGGCGCCCCGCAAATATCCCAGTCGTTCAAATTGGTGACAGCGGCCAACTGAATGAAAACGACGGCTTAACTACGTTCCCAAGTCAGCAGCAATCTGCGCAGGAACCGGCACAACGCGCATTATTGGCAGGACGAGTTGGGTCTGTGGGCAAACTGCCTGGCGGGCTTCAACTGATGCATCCGGTCACGACCCGGAGAATTTCGAGCCCTTATGGTTGGCGCGCAAATCCAACGGGTGCAGGGAACCAGATCCATATTGGACAGGATTACCCCATTGCCTGCGGCTCCCCGGTCTACGCCAGCGAATCCGGTCGAGTAGTCGTCGCCAACTGGGCCGGCCACTCGGGCCTGCGGGTCACCCTCGATCACGGATATAACGTGCATACCGGATACAGCCACAATTCGAAGCTGCTTGTTCGAGCCGGCCAGAACGTGCAACGAGGAGAAGTCATTGCCCTGTCGGGCACCACAGGCAACTCCACCGGATGCCACGTGCATTTTGAGGTGCTCCTCGATGGCCGGTGGAATGATCCTCGGCTGTATTTGCCTGCTAACCCTGGTCAGCCAGAAGCCATGATTGATTCCACTTCGCTGACTGTTGACGCTAGGAACGCACCCAAGGCAGAGTCGAAGAACAAGATTGAAAAAGAGAAGAATCCTGATGTGGTGGTGCCAGAAGATGACACGCCGGTCATACCGAAACCGGAACCTACGGTTTCGGCAAAGCCATCTGCTCCTCCGAGACCGCCAACGGTTGCGCCGACACCATCAACTCCTGCGCCACCTTCCAGGTCGCCAAGCGCTGAACCATCAAAAACTGCCATGCCAACATCATCGCCGACGCCGAGCAAACCTGAAGAAGTGAAGCCTACGCCGTCTTCGCCGACGCCGAGTCTGAGCCCTTCGCCATCGCAGAGCCAGAGCCGGCCGCCTGAACCCAGTGCCTCGCATATGGTCAGCCCAACGTCTACCACGTCGCCGTCGCAGACGCCTTCAGTACATACACCGAGCAGCAAGCCTACGGTGCCCGAAGCATCACGGACGCCCAGGGCTACAACCAGCCCAAGCCTTCAGCTTATTGAGGAAGTTCCGAGTTCTTCCCCGGTAGCTCCTCCAAAGCAGACTCCAACCGCCCGGGCAACTTCGAGGCACGAAGAGTCCAAGAGTTCAGTCTCTTCGCCACCGACTAAGTCCGGGGAATCCGGCAAGCAATAGCTTCCGGTCGGGTGCGAGCCAAAAGCCGGTGGCGTCAGCCCCTAAACCGGGGCATTGCGTCCGCGCCGAAATGCAGAGACGGTAGGGTCGCCGGGCAACCAGAAACGCCATGGAAACTCAGATCCGCCGGCAACACCGGCGACTCCCACTCGTGGACCAATGCAAATCTGCGCCGGGTAATCCAGTGGCGATTGCAGCGAGAAAGGGGAGGAGAACAAATCCAGTCCATCATGCTCAATCCGAGTGACGCCCAGCGACTGAGCCACGTTGCCAGGCCCGCGGGCCAGCTGGCGGCCTGGAATTCTGGTGCCGCTGCCTTGGCGTTTTCTGAGTCTTCTCTGTTGGGCAATCTCGCTTCCCTCGATTATCTCGCCCGCGCGGATGAGTACTCCCGAAGCGGAACCAGCTGGCGAACAGACAAAATTGATTGCGTAGTGCATTCCGTAGCTGAAGTACACGTATGCGTGGCCCGGCTCCAAAAACATCGATGCGTTGCGTTCGGTACGGCGGTCCTTTGAATGGCTTCCAGGATCGTACGGTCCGTGGGCGCCCACACCCATATAAGCTTCCACCTCGGTAATGCGCAGGGTCACCATTCCTTCGGCGGAGTCCACAGAAAATTGGGAGCCGAGTAATTTCGGTGCAACATGCAACGCGTCCTGAGTGAAAAATTCGCGGTTCATCTCTCAAGTATTAGCAGATCCGGTCAAAGTGTCGGTTGCCGCTGTGAAGATGCTGTTATCGGATGCATGGGGCATCGGATACCTCGCACCCACAAAGGAACATCAATGAAAAAGCACATGGTGACTTTGGCCAGCTTCTTGGCCTTGCTCTTTGCCCTGACCGCCTGTGGCGTTTCCACCCAAGATTTTGAAGCGTCTCAAGCATCTACCGCCGCACTGGACAGCGAGAAGCAGGCATTGCAGGCGGAACTTGATACCGTAAACGCCCAGCTGGAAACCGTCGAGGCAGAGGCGGCCAAGCTGCGTGAAGCCGAGGAGAAGCGCGAAGCGGAATCGAAGGCGGCAGCAGAGCGTAAGGCGGAAGAGAAAGCCGAGCAGGACAAGGAAAAAGCAGCGAAGGAAGCTGCCAAGAAAGCCGAAGCGGCCAAAGCTAACAAGGCAAAGAAGATTTCCAAGCGTGCACTGGCTCAGATTGTGAAGAAGCCAGACTCGAACATAGATAAGAACGTCATCATCTATGCCAAGGTCACCCAGTTTGATTCGGCCACTGGCCCTTGCATCTTCCGCGCTGACGTCGCCCACGCGCACGTGGGAAAGTACGACTACGAGCACAACTCAATGTTTACCGCCGGTGATGGTCTATCTGACTGCGACATTCTGGATGACGTACTGGCAGATGACATCATTCAGGTCACCGCAACGGTCACCGGATCCTTGAGCTACGACACTCAAATTGGTGGATCCACTACCGTTCCCAAGTTTGAGGTCATCAAGCTCAAACAACTCTGATCATATTTTCATTACTTACAATCGGCTCGGTTCCTGCTCTGCGCAGAGACCGAGCCGATTGCCGTTGAGTGAAAAGACGGAAACCAGCCGGAAACATTTGTGAGCGCAGATTGTTACACGCAAGCGTTGATCGTCACGTCCCCGAAATCAAAAGTGCCTCCTGCCGAAATATCGCTGGTCAAGAATTAGTACTTGAAAGACCAGATTCACTCACCGATACACCTAACACTTTTGAGGAGATGGGTCCCTGATGCAGTTGGATACAGCCAGCTTATGGATCATGATCGCCGCAGCGCTAGTTCTCTTGATGACACCGGCACTTGGCCTGTTTTACGGAGGAATGACCCGGTCCACCGGTGTGGTCAATATGATGCTGATGAGCTTCTCCGCCGCAGCACTGAGCGCCATCGTCTGGATCCTGTGGGGCTACTCGCTCTCTGCAGGACAACCAGCGATTGCCGGAATTATCGGCAATCCGTTCAGCGACATCGCGATGCACAACACCGAGCCAACCGGGCTTCTCACCGCCGGTTTCTCCGGGACCTTCGCATTGATTTCGGTAGCTATCATCTCCGGGGCCATCGCTGACCGCAGCCGCTTCGCCCCATGGCTGCTCTTTGTGCCGCTGTGGGTTTCACTGGTCTACGCACCGGTGGCCTTCTGGATCTGGGGTGGCGGGATGCTGTCAGCAGACGGTTTCCTCGGAAGCATCTTCGGTGAAGCCATCGACTTTGCCGGAGGCGCGGTGGTACACACCAACGCCGGTGTTGCGGCCCTGGTTCTTGCGCTCAAGCTCGGACAGCGTCACAACTTCCATGACCGTCCCCAGCCGCATAACACTCCACTGGTGATGCTCGGCGCTGCACTGCTCTGGTTTGGCTGGTTCGGTTTTAATGCCGGGGCCGCCACCACCGTTGAACAGGCCGGATTGATCTGGATCAACACCATGGGAGCTCCAGCCGCTGCGATCCTGGGCTGGATCTTCGTGGAGAAACTCCGCGGACAGCGCCCGAGCTCGGTCGGTGTGGCCTCCGGTCTCGTCTCGGGACTCGTAGCCATTACCCCAGCTTGTGCAGACGTGGCACCGTGGGCCGCCCTGCTGCTCGGACTGATTGCCGGTGCCGGCTCTGCCTGGGCAGTCAACCTGAAATGGAAGCTCGGCTACGATGATTCGCTTGATGTGGTGGGGGTGCACCTGGTCTCCGGAGTCATCGGTACCTTGTTCCTTGGATTCCTTGCCCTGCCTACCGAGTCGAACGCCGGCGGGCTGTTCTACGGCGGGGGAATGAGCCAGCTGATTGCCCAGTTCATGACGCTCCTGGTGGTGCTACTCTTCTCGGCGGTGATGACCTGGGTTATCGCCACGGCCATCGAGAAAATCACGCCATGGCGTGTCTCGGCGCAGACCGAAATTGAGGGTATTGACGCCGCCGAACACAACGAAAGCGGCTATCTCTGGGCAGAGAACAAAGCCTGAGGAAATCTGAAACTATAAGAAGCTCGCCGGTTGGATCATCCACCGGCGAGCTTCTGCATATTTGGCCGAAGATGTGAAAATCATGGGAATTAGTTGATTTACTGGCAAGCAGTTTGAAGGTTACCTAACGTGGCTGGCATCCACAGGCAACCTATTCGAAGCTGGGAACGTGTCATGACAAATCAACCAGAACAGCCATCGAAACCGGCGCATCCGCCAGTACTATCGGGTCCCGGACAAGACAGTGAAACACTCACCACCACGCAAGGCGCTCCGGTGAGCGATACCGACCACTCATTGAAGGCCGGCGAGCGCGGCCCCACGCTATTGCAAGATCACCATCTTCGCGAAAAGATCATGCACTTTGATCATGAGCGGATCCCCGAGCGGGTGGTCCATGCCCGTGGGGCGGCAGCTCACGGAACATTTGTCAGTTATGGCAATGCTTCGCAGCTGTGCCGTGCCGACTTCCTGCAGCCGGGCAAGGAAACCCGCGTTTTTGTCCGTTTTTCCAATGTGGTAGGTTCCCGCGGTTCCATGGACACGGCGCGTGACACCCGGGGGTTTGCGACCAAGTTCTACACCGAGGAGGGAATCTTCGATTTGGTGGGGAACAATATCCCGGTGTTCTTCATCCAAGATGGGGTGAAGTTCCCGGATCTGGTTCATGCGGCGAAACCGCATCCAGATGTGGAGATTCCGCAGGCGCAATCAGCCCATGATACGTTCTGGGATTTTGTGTCGCTGCATACTCCGGCGCAAGCGCATGCAATGTGGCAGATGAGTGACCGGGGGATTCCACGCTCATACCGGATGATGGAAGGATTCGGTGTCCACACCTTCCGGATGGTCAGTGACAGCGGTGAATCTTCGTTGGTGAAATTCCATTGGAAGCCTACGCTCGGGGTGCATTCGCTGGTCTGGGAAGAATCCCAGCTTGCGGCCGGCGCCGACCCGGATTTCCACCGCCGTGATTTGGCCGAGGCCATCAGCGCGGGCCATTATCCGCAGTGGGAACTAGGTGTGCAGATCCTTCCCGATGATGGCACCTATACCTTTGAAGGCATTGACCTGCTTGATCCGACCAAGTTCATTCCTGAGGAACTGGCTCCGGTCCAGGCCCTGGGAAAGATGGTGCTTGACCGGAACCCGGAGAACTACTTTGCCCAGACGGAGCAAGTTGCCTTTCATCCGGGGCATTTAGTGCCGGGCATTGATGTCACCGATGATCCGTTGCTGCAGGCACGTTTATTCTCTTATCTTGATACCCAGTTAACTCGTCTTGGCGGACCGAACTTTGCACAGATCCCCATCAACCAGCCGAAGTCGCCGGTCAATGACATGTTCCGTGATGGCTTCCACGAACATCGTGTGCCGCAGGGCATTGCCCCATACCAGCCCAATTCCTTGGATGGAGGTTGCCCGTATATGTCACAGATGGCTTCGGGGGAACATCCGCCGTTGGACTTTCCCCAAGCACTGGGGGATAGCGAGAAGGTGCGTGCCGAGCCGGCGAGTTTCTCCGATCATTACAGCCAGGCGCGGTTGTTCTACCTGAGCCTCACCGCGCAGGAGCAGGCCCACGTACAGCAGGCGTACTCCTTTGAGTTGGGTAAGTGTGCCGATGTTGCGGTTCGCCAGCGGCAGGTGGACTGCCTGACGCACATTGATCAGCAGCTGGCCTCCTCCGTGGCTGAGGCCTTGGGACTGGAAGCACAGCGGGCCCCCGCAGACCTGCCGCAGCCACAGCCCAGTGCAGCACTTTCGCAGATTGGAGATCGTTGGCCGGTTGACGGGCGCAATGTTGCGGTGATCTTCAACCGGGGCAATGAAGAGCACGTGGCGCAGATTTCCCAAGACTTGACCGGTTTGGGCATGAACCCCCTGCTGGTCTCCTCGAAAGGCGGACAGATAGCGGATGGGCTGCCGATTGACCGCACGTATCTGACCGCCCGTTCCATAGAATTTGATGCGTTGGTGCTCATTGGACCGCTTCCGCCGGCCGGTGATTCTTCGGTAGCGCTTGATGCGAAGGCCGGGGCACCCAGCGCAGGATTCATTCCAGTAGATCCAAGGGTCTCGTTGCTGGTCAATGAGGCTTACCGGCACAGCAAAGCCATTATCTGCATTGCCGGCCAGGGTGACGGTCTGCTGGATGCGCTTGGTATTGTCGATGACGCTCCGGGGGTCAGTACCGTTGACGTTGGCGCGGTCGCTCAAACGGCCGAGGACTCATTGGCGGAACATCGTGCGTGGGAGAGGTTCCCTGTCGCTGAGTAAAGCTTCAGGCATGAGGACGGGTAAACCCTGTACGGGGTTTGCCCGTCTGAGTGCTGTTCCTGATAGTTCCCGGGGATAGGTGGGTTGGCATCCCACGGTGCAGTACGTTCGAGGCATTAGTAACTTGGAGGAGAAATCTTTGAGATACGAAAGGATGGGTTGACTATGAGCCAATCCCATAGCCGTCCTCGTGGTGCTGCTTTGATAGGCATGAGTCTGGTGCTTGGACTCGCTGGATGTTCGCAGGCGATTCCCGTGGATCCGGAAGGCACGCTTGACTCGGTACGCAACGACACCTTGCGCATTGGGCTTTCTCCCAATGAATCTCTGGTGGAAATCAAGGGGTCCTCCTACCAAGGCAGCGAAGTCCAGTTGGCCAAGGACTTCGCGCAGAGCCTAGGCGCCAAAGCTGAGTTCATTGTCGGGGGAGAAGAAAGTCTGGTCAAAAAGCTTGAAGAGGATCAGGTTGATTTAGTGGTGGGCGGGATCAGCAGTAAAACTCCGTGGTCCAAGAAGGTCGGCATGACCCGTCCTTACACACAGATCATTGATGAGAAGGGCAAGAAAGAAAAGTTGGTTCTGTTGGTTCCTCCCGGAGAGAACGCTTTTCTTGGCGAGCTTGAGTACTTCTTGGATCAGACTCAGGAGATGCCATGAAGCCGGAAGCTGGAACGCACCTGCCCGAAGAGCAACAGCAATTGATGCGCCGGGCGACCAAGCTGGAGTGGATCAGCATCGGCTATGCCGCCTGCACTATTACTCTCGTCGCGTTGGTGGTCGGTAATTCCCAAGCAATGCGTACTGCCTGGGTTGAAGACATGCTCTCGGTTCTGCCGCAGGTAGCCTTCCTAACTGCCGGCATCTACGTTCGTAAATCCCGGCGTCCAACTCATCCCTATGGGTACCACCGGACCATGAGCGCCGGACACCTGGTGGCGGGAGTCGCCTTGCTGGCCATTGGCGCGCTTTTGGCATATGAAGCAATTTCAGCGCTGGTCAAGGTGGAGCATCCAACCATCGGAACCATGAACCTGTTCGGGTACACGATCTGGCAAGGCTGGCTGATGATCGCAATTATGACGATGCTAGCCATACCTGCGGTGATTCTAGGGCAGTTGAAAATCAAGACGGCCAAACCGCTGAACAATAAGTTGCTCTATGCAGATGCTTCCATGGCCAAAGCAGATTGGCAGACTAACGTCGCGTCCATTGTCGGGGTCGGCGGCATCGCGTTCGGCTTATGGTGGCTAGATGGCGTCGCAGCGCTGGTGATCTCGGTGGGCATCGTGCGCGACGGCTGGACGAATACCCGCTCGGCTACCGTGGATCTGCTGGACCGCCGGGCTACTTCCTATGAGGGAAAAGATCCCCACCCACTGATCCCGGAATTAGAAGCGCAATTGCAGTACTTCGGCTGGATCAAGGACTGCGGGATCAGGGCCAGGGAACTGGGCCAGGTCCTGCACGTCGAAGCGTTTATCGTTCCAGTAGCCGTGGACCTGACCATGTCCCAAATCCACGAAGTGCAAGCTGCCTTGGAAGATACGGATTGGAAAGCCTATGACGTGGTGGTGACGCCGGTACTTGAACTACCGGACTTCTTTTCTCAGCCGCGCGAAGTGAAGAAATGAATCCTGCGCGGTCACCGATGCCAGGAAATCGGACCCCCGGAGCCATGCTCCGGGGGTCCGCAACGTTTCCGCAACGTTTCCGCAACGTCAGGTCAGCAGATTAATGAGCTCGCGCCTAGTCGGAGCTCTTACGTGTGCGTTCCATGTCTGTGTAGACCTCAAGCAGCTGCAAGGCGCGCTCGCCGGTTTGCCCTTCTGATTTCAGGCCTTTGCGCATATTTTCCAGCGTCCGTTCTCCTTGCGGGAATGGGGCCAGCAAAGGGACATTTGGATCGGTATGCATTTCCAACAGCATGGGGCGGTCACAGGCCAAGGCCTGCTCCCACGCGTCGGCAATCGAGTCCGGGTTGGAAATGCTCAGAGCCGACAGGCCCAGCATTTGTGCGTATTCGGCGAAGGGGAAGCCTGGAAGATCCTGGCTTGGCCGATAGCGTGGCTCGCCTTCGGTTTCCCGTTGTTCCCAGGAGACCTCGGCGAGGTCTCGGTTATTAAAAACGCAGATGATGAAGCGCGGGTCCTCCCACTCTTTCCACAGCTCGGAGAGTGTCACCAATTCGGCATTGCCGCTCATCTGCATTGCCCCATCCCCAGCCAGGACAATCGTTGGGCGCCGCGGATCACGCAGCTTTGCCGCCAGCCCATAAGGGACGCCAGCGCCCATGCTGGCCAGGGTGCTGCATAGATGCGCCGGCACCCCCGGTGGCAACCGAAGCTGCCGGGCATACCAATACACGCAGCTTCCCACATCCACGGCTACCTGCGCCTCGGATGGGATCAACCCGGATAGCTCATGCACCACCCGTTCCGGGTTGATGGGATGTGCCGGAGTCATTGCGCGCTTCACCGCCACGGACCGCCACTTGGCAACTTCCGCACGCACCTGATCACGCCAGGGCTTGCGCCGCGCGGTCGCCGGGGACAACCGTTCTTCCAATGCACGCAAGGTATGTGCGGCATCGGCAACTAGTGCCACGTCTACCGGATACCGGTTGCCCGGACGCCGGGCATTGATATCAATCTGAATGGCCTTTGCCCGGGCACCTGGCGGATAGAACTCGGTCCACGGATCATTGGACCCGACAATCAGCAGCAAATCGCAGGCCTCCAGAAGGGCTGCGCTTGCGGTGCTGCCCAAGTGGCCCATCACCCCGGCTGCCTGCGGCCAGGATTCGTCAACATAGGGTTTGCCCAGCAAACTCGTGACAATACCGGCATCCAGAAGCTGAGCCACGGAGTGAACTTCTTTTGTCGCACCGCGCGCGCCCTGGCCCACCAGCATCACGATTTTCTCGGACTCATTGAGCAGCTTGACCGCTTGCTTCAGTTCCGGCTCCCGGGGTACCACCAACGGCGCTTCCCACACCACCGCGGTGGGAATCTGCGCGTGTGTGGTTCCAGGCTGTGCAGCGTCGGCTTGCTGTACGTCGTGCGGCACAATCACTACCGCTGGACCGGAGGAAGCCAGAGCGGTGCGGATTGCCCGGTCCAGCACGAGGTGCAGTTGCTCTGGCGCGGTAATTTGCTCGCAATAGACCGCAACGTCTTTGAACATCGCTTCCAGATCCAATTCCTGCTGGTATCCGCTGCCTAAGGCGGTGGTGTTCTGCTGGCCGACAATGGCAAGCACCGGCATTGAATCCAATTTGGCATCATAAAGCCCGTTGAGCAGATGCACGGCGCCCGGACCTTGGGTTGCAAGCATCACTCCCAGATCCACTGCCGCGTTTTGGTCTGCCGTGTGTTCATCGGCGTACTGCCCGAGCCCGTATTTGGAATGGGCCACGGCCATGAACGCGGCATTTTCCTCGTGCCTGGCTTGGACAAAACTCATGCCGGACTCGCTGCGCCGCAGGGCACCGAGTATCGGATTGATTCCGTCCCCGCTGTATCCAAAGAGCCGGGTAACACCCCAGGTGTGCAATCGTGCGATAAGTTCGTCGGCCACGCTCTGGCTGCTCATAGATCTGTGCTCCTCCTCCCTGATTGGGGCATGCCTAGGCGGCTATTCGCCTGACTGGGTTGGCTCTGGCTCGTCCGGGGCAGCTGCAGGATCATCTGTAAAATTCTCGCGCAGTGTCTGGTTCAGTTCTGCGGAAGACTCGGTGGCTACGGCCAGCGGATCGGTGGCTTGCTGGTCTTGGGCCATGGCCTCGTCGCTGCGCAGCGGATCGGATGCTTCCAAGGTCTGCGGGGCATCGGAGGAACCTTCGGACACCGGCTGGCCGTCGCGGCCATCTAGTGGTTCATCTTCCAGGCCCTCTTGATTCACGGCTTGGAATTCTGCTTCGTTGAACGACATTTTTACTCCTAAGATTGAGGACGGACACCGGATGAAGCCCGGTTAGCTGGTCAATGTACTAGACGCGCTTGCCGCGTGACATTGCCTTGAGCAAACTCCCAGTATCCACCGCAGGCTGGCGGTGGCGTTCTGCTAATTGGTGCAGGGTGGTTTGTTCAAAATCCGGGTCTGCAGAGGCAACCGCCTGACTGGCAATGGCTACGCGGTAGTTAGCTGCAAAGGCATCTGCCGCGGTCGCTGCGATGCAGGAGTCGGAAGCCACTCCGGCCAGAATCAGCGCACGGATCCTATGGAACTGCAGAAGCCCGTCCAGGCCGGTTTGCCAGAAAGCGCTGTCGCGATGCTTGATAACTTCCACCGCGCGGGATAGGTCCAGTTCAGCAAGGTTGTGAGTCTGCACTGTTCCTTCAAAGAGGAAGCCCTGGTCATCTTCGAGCATGCTCAAAGTCCATGTCGATTTATCGCGCTGGTGAATGGTGCGGACATTGACTATCAGCAGATCATGAGCACGGGCTTCGGCCAGCAGCCTGTTGCACTGCCCGGCCACCTGCTGGCGCAGCTTCGCCAGTTCGTCGGTCTCGAAGAAAGCATTTTGCATATCGACGATGACCAGCGCCGGACGGGAGAAGTATTCGGGTTTCCACAGGCTCATTGCTTACTGCCTTGGCTTCAGATGCAGCTGATGATGGGGACAGCAAATATCTGTCCCCATCATCAGTGGGTTCTGGTTAATCGTTTTCACTAGAGGCCTGCGTCGCTGCCGCCACGTGGGTGGTCAAGGCTGCTTGGACCCTTGATCATTCTGAAGAGGCCCCAGATGGCCATCAGTGCGCCCCACGCGACACCTATCCACATCGGGGAGAACGACCTGTCAGCATTCTGCGGAATCAGCAAGAACGACAAGAAAAAGGCCAAGATGATCAATCCGCCAATCAGCAGCCCCAATCCCAGGTGTTTCCTGCGGGGAGCCTTTTCAGGCTGTCGCGAAGTCATGCTGGTACTCCTTACTGCCGGCTATCCGGCATCAAATCGATTGGGATCCTCTGCTTCTTCAGCCGTGGATTCCCCGTCTTGGTCCGGGTCTGAAATCGGTCCCCGGCGAACCACGTTCTTTTCCTCCGGCTCGTCCGTCGGATCAGAACCGTCACTGGAATTTGCGCGTTCAGTCATCGTTGATACCTCGTTCCAGTCAATTAGCTGTCTCGGAGCATGTCTATTAGTTCGTTCTTGCGTTTGTCTGAGTAGTTTTCCAGGCCGATTTCCTTGGCTCGTTCTTTGAGCTCCTGAACGGTCCAGTCCTCATAGCTGCCGGACTCACCACCGCGTTCGCCCACTTTGCCGCGGCCATCGCGGGCCGCGGCGTTGGCAATCCGAGCGGATTTCTGCTTGGAATTGCCCTCGTCGCGGAGCTCTTCATAGAGTTCTTCATCCTTGATTCGGTTGGAACTACTTTTCTCTGCCATCTCTTCTCACCTCTCTGCTGGCGGGGATCGATTGGAAGAACCTGCCAGGTACCGCACACGCTAGGCTTCCGCCGGACGCTTCGCCAGTGCCGGCGCTTTTCTTTATGGTAAATCCCAGAAACTCGGACTGCACTGGGTATATGGCCTAGCACAGTCCGTCTTTTGGTGCGTGTAAAAGCAGAAAAATCCAGCTAATTGGGGGAGGTTTCCGAGTTGCTGGATCTTGAGTGGGGACCGGGCAAATGGCATTCTGAGGCTACAGCTGGACAGCTGAACAGAAGGTCCGCATTCAGCACGCTAGGGAAATCATTGGCCAATGGCCCACTGAAGGGAGAGGAACATGAGTACCTTCGGTATCGAAGAAGAATTCTTCATGATCGATGCGGAAACCGGGCTACCGGCCGAACCGGATCCCAACCCGTTCAAAGAACTGCTCGACTCGCAGCGGCGTGGAGAGGTGCAGCATGAGCTGCTGGCTTGCCAGCTGGAGTACGCCAGTGCCATCTGCGAAGACAGAAATCAGGCGCTGGCGGAACTGCGTGGTTTCCGTTCTGCTTTGGCCCACCAAGCCGAAGCGTCTTCAATGATTGTCGCCGGGCTCGGTGCGGCACCAATGATCGCGCAGAAAACTCCGACGGTGACCGATAACGAGCGATACCAAGACATCCATGCGCTGCTTCCGGGAATCACCTCGGAGCATTACATGTGCGGACTGCATATTCATGTGTCCATCCCTGATCGTGACGCGGGGGTAAGGGCATTAAATTTCCTGCGGCCGTGGTTGCCGTTATTCTGCGCCCTGGGCGCCAACTCGCCCCTGTGGCACGGAGCGGACAGCGGATTTTCTTCCTGGCGCACTATCCACTACCGCAAATGGTCCGTTCAGGGGATCCCCCCGCATTTCAGCG
Source organism: Glutamicibacter sp. BW77 (assembly GCF_002332285.1). Taxonomy (NCBI): domain Bacteria; kingdom Bacillati; phylum Actinomycetota; class Actinomycetes; order Micrococcales; family Micrococcaceae; genus Glutamicibacter; species Glutamicibacter sp. BW77. Next base: position 37,459 of record NZ_NRGT01000048.1, read on the forward strand.
ACGCATTGGACTACGAGAGTAGGCTGCGTGTGCTGGTCGACACGGAAGCAGTACCTGATCAAGGACATATCGGATGGGCCGTACGGCTTTCAGAAACCCATCCCACCATTGAGCTGCGCGTCGCAGATTCGCAATTGCGTGCTCATGACTCAGTTCTCATTGCCGTACTGGCCCGGGCGGTCGTGGATACGGCACTGAAACCCGGGGCAACGTCCTACGAGTATCTTCCTGAAAGACTGGACATTGCCTTCTGGCAGGCTGCCAAGCATGGGCTTACCGGAAACCAGATCAACCCCGGTGACGGAAGTACCGTCAGCAGCAAGGACCTGATGAGCCGGTTGTTGCGGCTGATTGAACCGGCGCTGCGAGAGAGCGGAGATTATGACTTCGCCGTGCACTCCCTGCGCAATATCTTGGAAATGGGAAACGGCGCAGTCCGTCAGCGGGCAGCCTTTGAGCGTGGTTCCATCAGCCATCTATTGGCCAATGCCCATAGTGAAATGCGTATGTAGTGCTGCCGATTGCGAATGATCAAGCTGGGAGCGCCCGAAGAAAACCGCTACCGGGGTTTCCCTGCGACGGATAAAGGTCTAGAAAAGAAACACCAACCAGAAAGGAGTGCTTCCATGGCTCTCTGCGACACGTGCGGTAACGAATACGACAAGACGTTCACCGTGACGAGAGGCGAACAGACAAAAACCTTCGATAGCTTTGAATGCGCCATCCACCTGATGGCACCGAGCTGTGCCCATTGCGGGTGCCGAATTCTAGGCCACGGGGTGGAAAGCGGCACCGGAATCTACTGCTGCGCCAGTTGCGCCCGCCATTCGGGCGAAGCTCTACTTGCAGACCGCGCTTGAGCGGCCTCGGGCAGCAAAAGGTACGTGGGACCAGTTCATAGTGAACTGGTCCCACGTACTTTTAAAGCTCAGCGTCTAAGGCTTACGCGTTTCTGCGCTGATGAACCAGGCCTGCTGCTCGAGTAGGGCAATGTATTCATGCAGGATGTCGGCGGTGGTTGGGTCTGCCTCGTCCACCGGATCATGTACTTCACGCATGACGCCAACCGTTGCTTCCAAGGCCTTGACCACGATATCTACAGCGGTCGTGGTGAGGATTTCACCATTGGTTGGTTGGTCCAGCTCCGTGTACTTGGTGATGGTGGCTGCCAGTCCGTCTGGGGTCACATGCACTGCACGCATGCGCTCGGCGATTTCATCGGAACCTCGGCGGGCAATGGCCACGATCTCATCGAGGTTCTGATGCAGGTCGCGAAAATTGGGCCCGACGACATTCCAATGAATCTGCTTGCCGACCAGCTGCAGGTCGAGCAACTGGATGAGCACCGATTGCAGCGAGTCGCGCAGAACTGCCGGGGCAATAAAGCCTCCCTCAGCATTTTCCTTGCGGGTCTTGCTTGCTGGAGTGTTTTTTGTGTTCGACATATTTTTCTCCTTTGCAGTGAATCTGACATGTTCGGCGGTGGTCCCGAGGGGACACCAGCTAAATTGGACGCTACTACTGATGCCCTGTGGGTGTAAAACAGCAAGGGACATTCTCACCTCGCTCCAAGCTTTGCCCTGCGTGCGAAAAATTCATTCAGATCCGTGAAAACTGACCGACAAGCTTAAGCCCCATCAGCACCCGGCCGGAATCTGGGAAACCGCCGCTTCCATTAGCTGGCAGTATCCGGATAATGCTGGCGGACAGGTAGAACCAGCCGGTATCGTCCACCGCAGTACGTTGCCCCGAATGAATCCAAGGAGAAACATGGTGCATGACCCAGCCCCTAACGATCCAGTCGAGCAGAATACTTCCCAGACGGAGAACACGGACGAAGAAATCTTGCAGAACGAAGAACTCGTCCGGGAGTGGGAAGATGAGTCGTTCCCGGCCTCTGACCCGCCAGCGAATTTCTAGCCAGACTCCAGCTCCGGTAACCGCATGCTAAAGGCAGCGCCCTTGGGGACGCTGCCTTTAAAGTGCTAGACCCTTGGAATACGGTTAACGGGTCTCCAAGGAATTGCGGTGATCGGGATGCTGGCCGCGCCGTGTCAGCAACAGGCCAAGGGCCACCATTCCTACGCCGAGGACCAGATGAAGCCAATTATCTGCATCGTTGAGCGGGATGAAGTTGGCTGCGCTGTCAAAGTCGATGATCAGCCCGTAAATCCAGAGCAGCAGATAGATGATTCCGCCGACCACGAGGTAGCTTTTTGCCGCCGGGATGCTGCGCGCCATGATGAGTCCGGCAATGCCGAACAAAAGGTGCACTGCGTTGTGCAGGTAGGAGACTTGGAAAATCCCGAGGAGGTTCGCCTCGGAATGGTGCCCTGCTCCTGAAAGCGAATCGTAGTTTGTCGTGACTCCCGGAATGAATCCCAGGACGCCGACGAGGAGGAAGACTATGCCTATCAACAGAGCGGCCTTCTCCACCGCAGATCGGACATCAGAGGGGGTGTTTCGTGTGTTCATGGTGGCTCTCCTTCGTTCTTGATCAGCAACAGAACGGATGACGCTCACGCGCCGCACGGTGTTTTCCCGCGTGTCAGACACGCTAGAGGTCTGGAGCGCGCGCGGGAAGCAAGAGCCTAGGTGCACAGGAAATACTCAGGTTTCAAGGATTGCCGGCAGCCCGGTGTTTAGGGCCGGGGACAGTTGCCTTCGGCAAATAGCTGAGGCCCGTGGCGCGATTCTGGGAATTCATCACTGGTGCGGCGGTCGCGCCAGCCTGATTTCTCCACGTAATGCCATCACACTCGATGGCAGTGTATTGGCTCTGCCGGGATTTTTCACAGGAAGCGTTGTCCCAGCGCTTCGACGAATGGACAGTCTCAAGGGAATCTGTGGATCTCACGCGAAGCCGATGCTTGCTACTTGGCGGTGCGAGAATGACAGAAGGCCATAACGAGTAAGTGCAAAGACGAAAAGGATTCGGAAAATGAGCAGAAATCATCTGCATGTGCTGGTCAAAGACCCCGGACAATGGACTGTTTCCCTCGGCGGACAACACGTGACAACGAGCAAATCCCAAGCAGAGGCCTACCAGCAGGCGTTGGCCAAGGCTGAAGAACTCGGAGACGCGGTGATCTTTGTCCATGATGACGAAGGAGAGCTGGAGTTCGAGGAAACGTATCCGTAGCCTGCCGTAAATTTCTGCAGCTGCGATGTCGGCACTAAGCGTTCGCAGCACATTGCAGGGCTGTCAGATGACCCACACGTCCGCCAAGGAATTACTTCAAGGTATGCCGGATAGGGCGCTGGGTTGCCCGGCTCTGCTTCGACAGTTCGCTTGGGCTTGGATGGTGAAAGCAGTGTCCGTAAACCTGAAAGTCAGCTGAGCGTCCCGGTTTGTAAACGTGGGCTTTTGCGTTGCCACTCGTGAACTGACGCCAGCGGGGGAGCGCATTCGTAGCGGGTCCTCAAACTCCGTGTTCTCAGGCATGAAGAGCGGTTGAAGAGGGCAGTGCCTGCAGCCGCCAATAGTCCGCTACCGTGCAAGAGCGGATTTGGCAACATGGATCCGGTCTTGCGAAGTGGTGTAACGAATTGATAACTTGTGTTTACTGACTTGGACTTTTGGAATTTGTTGCATGTGTGGACATCGCGTGGCTGCAAATCCAGATTCTAATCAGACACGGTTTTCCGGAGCACGGGAACAGTGCGGCGTAAAGGGAGTACTCGAAGAGTTACGAACAAATATGGAGGTAGTGCACGTGGCGGGACGTATTGTGAGGTCGAAAACTGCCGAACGAGTAACTGAACTCTTAGGTTCCCGTGAAGGACGCAAGCACTTGTCCCAGTATGGCTGGGTTGAAGGTATGCCTGTGGTGATGTCCGAATCCCAAGAGGCACTTGAGGACGTGATGGCATTGGTATCCGTGCACGGGCGGGCAGTGCTCGTTGCCATGCTTGATCCACGCAGTGCAGACCCGTTGTTCTTGCATGTTTCAGCTCCGAACCCGGCGCTGAGCATTGTGAACAATGTTGCGCAGGGGACCAGCATCGGCGCGCTCTTTGAGGCGGCCGAACACGAAGGAATGATGACTTTCCGGGTCAAGTACTGGAAATACAGTGCCGTGGCCCACCTCATTCCGGCCTATCGGGCAACTGCCACAGAAGCACAACTTTCTTACAGGAACTAGATGCCGCTCTAGCCACCTCGGCGCGGGAGGCCGCTGACAAGCATTGCCACCAAGTGGGGCATCTGCCTTCGGGCCGATGCCCCACACTGCTTAATCCGGAGTTTAGTGAAGACCAAGAAATTTTGAGGCGCCGACAAGGGCCGGCATACTGAACCGGTCCTTGTCGGAAGTGCATCCGCCAGCCTCAGCTGCGGCCGGCGAACATCAGTTTAACGGTTTGGCCCGTCATCCAAGCCGTCGGTTTCAATACGTTCCTTGCGCAGTTGCTCATCGATACGCTCGTCCTCGACGACCGTTTCCTTGTCCAAGCGGACCCGCTCGACGGGAACGGCTTCCTTGTCAACCACTGGACGTTCGGCATGGAGCGTGACTTCCTGTTCCTCGGAACCCAGATCGCCACCTGCCACTGTGTCCGAAGTCTGAGCTCCGGTAATCGGCTCGCGTTCGAGCCTGACCTCTTCATGGCTGACGGGAACGGTTGTGGTCACGTCCTCGGTCACTACGTGCTTGCGCAACCGGACCTTGCCGGTCTGCACCTGCTCGGTGCCCACACGCAGCTGTTCTTCGGAACGGATCATGGACTGATCGGCTGCTGCAACTTCATCATCGAGACCTGGCCGCTGCAAAGAACCGGTGGATGCCTCGCCTGCAGTCGACTCGGTGTCGACGCCGGTTGGTTCCGCGAAGTCATAAGCCCGGCCGTAGTACTCGAAGAGCTCCTGCTCCTCGGAGGGGCTCAACTGTGTCTGGGCATCGACTCGCGGAGCCTCCTTGACCGTCTTCTTGTCGAAAGGAACATTCAAGGTGTCTCCGGCAACGCTGGCATCGGCCAGGGGACGAAGTTTTCTGACAGGCCGAAGAACCCGGTGTTCACGGTAACCCACTCAGGTTCACCGGTTTGTTCGTCCAGGAAAACTTGGCCGAGCTTTCCAATCTTCTCCCCATCGTTTCCGGTGACGGTGCCGCCGATAAGGCTTAATTCGTGTAGCTGGTCTGTGTTGATCATGAGTTTCTCCTTCTGCTGCGTTCGTCAATGAAATCATCAAATCCAAACAGCCTGACCGGCTGTGGTGCCGGACTGCTGAAGCTGCGCCTCGATAGGGGCGTGACTCGAGAAAACTTCTCTCAGGCGGCCATGACGTTGCCGCGCTGAGTCGACTATTGCATGGAATGCAAATGAGGATTTCCAAGCTTGTGCCTGCATACCCGCAAGCTCCGCAATGCCTGTGAATCTCGCGGGTATCCTTACATTGGCCACTGGAACGACTCCACAATCCGTGCGGTCAGGCGAGTGGCTGGTAGGTTCAATCGGGAAAACCTATGGCACCTGTGTGTGGAGGATGCACGATTCTTACACCGGGTCCTCCGGATTTGTTCCCTAAGGCGTCCAGCCCAAACGGCACTGAACGGTGCTGATCCGCATTCCCAGCGAGTGCATAGCTGTGCCCGCGGAGGCTAGCTCTGGAGCGGCTGGAATCCGACGTATCTGCGGGTTGCCAGATGCCGAGACCGCGATGAGCACCGGACCACCCTGGATAGAGCCCGGCTGCACAGTTGATTCTGCCCTGGATCTAAAATCCCAGCACAATCCGAGGCAGGAAAATCTGCCTATTTTGAAGCGTCAGTGCCGTTTGAGCCGATTGCTTGAGCCGGAATTGCCGCTGGCATGAAACATCTTTCAAGGAACGGAAAAACTGCCTGACGTGGCATGCGGCACCAACATGTCCAGCGCCGCGCGCACAGCGAGGAATACTTGTGCTCCGCAAAACCGGAAGAATGCTGGGAAATTCTGGGATCTGCGACACCGGGTATGGACGGAGGGATACTCTGCGGTGGATCAATACTCTCCGTGGGGAGAAGTCATAGAAAGGCGGCTAAGCACGTGTCAATCCAGTTACTGGACGCGCCTGACCCACTTCGCATTGCGGTTCTTGCGCATCTGCACCATCCAATCCGCGCACCTTTTGCCGGCGGGATGGAAGCGCATACCGCGCATCTGGTCTCGGATCTCAGTTCGCGCGGACACCATGTCACGCTGTTCGCCAAAGCAGGCAGCGAAGCGCTTTGCCCGCGAGCCACGCTTCGGATCCATCCGGTGATCTCCGGGACTTTCGAGGTCCGGGGATATCCGGATGACCAAATGAAAAATGCGCAGCACCGGAAGCTGGACGGTGCGATGAAGTCAGCGGTAGAGCACATTCGTGCCGGTGACTTCGACGTGGTCATCAATAATTCGCTCAGTCCAATACCGCACGCGCATTTGCAGGGAATGGCTGTCCTGCACATTCTCCACACCCCTCCGCTTCCTAGGATTACCTCGCTGCTGGACAAGCAGAAAACCGATGAGCGGCACCGTTTCGCTACGGTTTCGGCCGTTAATGCCAGGGCATGGCGCCGCTGGCTGCCGCAGCTGGAGATCATCCCCAATGGAATTAACATGGAATTCTGGGGAAACCAGCCCCATGCCGAGGTCAGTGCGGGAACCGCGGCCTGGACCGGACGCATCACCCCGGAGAAAGGCACGCATCTGGCCATCGCTGCGGCCCGGGCTAATAATCTGCGATTGGCAATGGCCGGGCCCATCCAGGACCGGGAATACTTTAATGAGCTGATCGCCCCGTCCCTGGCCGAGGACGCCAGATACCTGGGGCATCTGCCGCAAGAGGAACTGCGGCAGCTCATTGGCTCCAGCGAGGTGTTCATTTCCTCGCCGCTGTGGGAAGAGCCCTTCGGACTGACCACACTTGAGGCGATGGCCTGTGGCACCCCGGTCGCCGCCCTGCCCGCCGGAGCCATGGCAGAACTGATCGGAACGACCGGCGGCGCGCTCGCCACTGCGCGGACCGCCGCGGCGCTTGGCCACGCCGTGGCAAGGGCCTTGGCCATGGACCGCCAGAAGGTGCGCGAACGTGCCGCGGGTTTTTCGCGTGAACTGATGATTGAAGCCTATGAATCCCTGCTCGCGCAGATCGCTGCGCCCCTGGCGCTTCGAGGCCGGGAATCATGAGCGCACCGCGGATTTCCTACTATGCCCACCACGTGGGTTCCGGCCACCTGCGCCATGCCCGCAGGATCATCGACGCCTCCGTCTTCGAGGTGCAGGTCACCAGCACCGGGCCGAACCGAGGGACGCTGCTGCCGGCCGGGACAAATTACGTCTCCTTAACCGCAGATGTGCACCCGGAGCAAACGAACCAACCGGCCGCGGGCGGATACCTGCATTACGCGCCGGTGGGCAGACACATCACCGAGCGCTTCGCCACGCTGAACCAGGCATGGAAGCGGTTTGCCCCCGATCTGGTGATGGTCGATGTATCGGTGGAAGTAGCACTCTTCGCCAAGCTCAGCGGCTACCGCGTGGCGATGCGGCGCATGCCGGGAAAACGCAGCGATAAGGCGCATGCCATGGCCTACGACATCGTTGACGCTCTTTTTGCCTACTATCCGCAGGAACTGGAAGATGCAGGTCATCTGGAGCGGTACGCGCATAAAAGCCACTATCTGGCGGTGCCGCGCCCCGCCACGAATTTGGCAGAGAGCCAGGATTCCAGCGGATCTGCCGATGCTGGAACACTGCCGGGCAAGGTGGTAGTGCAGACCTCGCTTGGTTCTTCCATCGGGCAAGCGGACATTGTCCGGGCAGCGACCTGCGCCAGTCAATGGTCTTGGGAGGTGCTCGGGTCGGTAAACCCGGACGGCTCAAGGATCCCGGACAATCTGCGATTCCATGGGGTGGTGCCGGATGCAGCACCCTTCCTTGCACAGGCCGCGGTAGTAATCACCTCATCCGGGCACAACGCGGTTTCTGCCGCGGCGGCCTGCGGCCGGCCAGTGCTGCTGATACCCGAAGAACGGCCCTTCGACGAACAGCGCTGCTATGCATCAATACTGCAGCGAGCCACCGGATGCCTGATGCTCGACTCGTGGCAGAGCCCCGCGGACTGGAACATGATCCTCGAGCAGACGGCACAGACTGACGGCTTCGCACTGGCCCGGGCCCTGTTCATTGACCCGGAGGAATTCACCGGGCGGCTTCGGTCTATGGCCGGGGACCTAGTGGCAGGGATAAGCAGATGCTAATAGGGTTCCAGGCTGTGTGCCTGCTCGATTTCGCTAACGGTGGGATGGCGCAGGATCTGCAACGGCTCAGCCTCAGCGTTCCAGTTGATCAGACCCAGTTGCTGGAAGGAAGCGAGCCATCCTTGCATAGGCCAGATTCCCCAGCGCTGCCGGAAAATCTTGGCATTCTGGACGATGTCCGCAAAATGGTCCAGCGGCGGCTTGTACACTCCGTGGTGCTGGTGGAAGATGACCGCGCTGCTGAAAGTCACCGCAAGATCCTGTGCACGCGCGGCCAGGGCGAAATCGGTGTCTTCGCCTCCGTATCCGCCGTAGCCGGTGTTGAATCCGCCAAGCCGCGCGAAGTCCCGGGCGTGGATGGCGAATCCCAAGGACCAGAACATCTCGTGATGGTCGCAGGGAGTGTTGCGTGGAAGATCTGCCCGCGCGTGGTGCGCGACCGAAAGCTCGGCAAGCCGCTGATCGGCAGGCGTGGGCCCGGATTCCAAAGGCTGGCGCAGATAGCGCGGTTCGGCCATCACCAGCCCGCGGTGCTCTGCCAAGGCTTCGAGCAGTTCGGACAAAGCAGGTTGCGCGGGGATGCAATCGACATCCAGGAACACCAGCCGTTCCGAGCGTGCAGTGTACGCTGCAGCATTGCGGGCGCGGGCCAGCGGAAGTCCGCTTTCGTGCGGCAAGGAAGGCAGATGGATAATCCGCAGCCCAAGCGTGCAGGCCACCGGCTCAGGCCGCGGATCATCCATGTACACCACCACCACTTCCTGCGGCCGACAGGTGCTGCGCTGCACCCCGTCTAGCAGCCGCTGCAGGTGGCCGGCACGGCCATGGGCAATCACCAAAACTGAAAATTCCATGTTGTTCTTCGGCTCCCTGGCACTTACCCGGCTCTGCCGGGCAGATGGACAAATCCGTACGGCTCGACATTACTCAAAAGAACACTCGCAAAGCAGGATCCATCATGACTTCTCAGATTACGTCCAACATCATCCGCGTCGCTTCGGTACCCAGCGACCAGATCTACATCCGCCACCTGGAATCCTGCCACGGCCAGCCGCGCCCGCAGATTCTGCGGTTGCCGGATCCGGTGCCTGCCCGGGGTCCGCGCAGCGGACAATCGCCGTGGTGGCCGCCGGTCATGCTCAGCGCCCCATGGGTCCGGGACCATCGTGACTCTTTTGACCTGATGCATGTCCACTTCGGTTTTGATGCGCTGGATCCCCAGCAGCTTCGCGAAACCATGGCAGAGTTGCGGCGCTGGGGCAAGCCGCTGGTATATACCGTGCACGACTTGATCAATCCGCACCAACCGGATTCGGCCGCGCATCTGGCCTTGCTGGATGTGCTCATCACCGGTGCAGATGAGCTGATCACCTTGACCGACGGGGCAGCGGCCGCGATTGCTGCCCAATGGGGCCGGCAAGCTCATGTGCTGCCACATCCTCATGTGCTGGACTTTGCAGTGATGGAGCGGATTCGCCAGAGCCGGGAAAAGCAGCGGGCACAGGATCCGCAGCGTCTGAGGCGGGTGGGTGTGCATTTGAAGGGGCTGCGCGCCAATATTTCTCCGGCGATCCTCGAACCGCTGGCGCGGATTGTCGCGGAAATCCCGAACGTGGTACTGCAAGTTAATATCCACCGCCAGGTGCTGGATCCAGATAGCAGCGAATACCGCGAGGAGCTGGCACGGCTGCTCACCGGCGGCCAGCTCCAAGGAAAATGGGAGTTGGTTTCCCACGAGTACTTCAGCCACGAGGAGCTGTGCGAGTATTTTGCTTCTCTGGACGTCAACGTCTTGCCTTATCAGTTCGGGACGCATTCGGGCTGGCTCGAAGCCGCTTTGGACGCCGGGACGGCGGTGGTTGTTCCCTTGTGCGGCCAGTATGCAGGTCAGCATCCCTCGCTGGCCGCGTACCGCTGGAACGCGGACCAAGTCGAGGAGGAGTCGCTGCGTGCTGCAGTGCGCCGGCAGGTCGGTCTGGCTTTCATTCCGGGCATGGGGGCCGCCGAACGCCAAGAGCAACGCGAAGCGCTGGCCGAAGCCCATCAACGCATCTATTCGACTTCGCTGGGCAGACGCAAGACATTGCCTCAAACCGGCTCCAGTGCCGCCGGTGCTCGGTGATCTGCGCGGCTAGCTTCCGAGCAATGCCGGCGGTTGCTTCGATTCGCAGCGGTGTGTGGACCTGCTAGCTGGCAATCCACTGAGTACGGCTTTGCACGGCGCTGAAAATCTGTAGCGTGGAAAGCGACCTGAACATCCCGATTCCAAGGAGCTGAAGCATGGCCAACGAAGAGGTAGACAAAGTTATCGGCATCATCAACGATGTGCGCATCGGCATGGTCGCGACCCAGAGCCAAGGGCGTCTGGTCAGCCGTCCGCTGACGGTCATCGACGTGAAGGAAGACGGAGATCTATGGTTCTTCTCTACCGCGCAGTCGGATATCGTTCGTGAATTCGAGACGCAGGACCTGGTGAACGTCTCGTTCTCCGGAAACAAGGAGTGGGTCTCGGTCAGCGGACGCGCATCGGTGGTGCGCGACGTGGCGAAGAAAAAGGAGCTATGGAATCCCATGGTAGAAACCTTTGCCACCGATGGCCCGGAATCGCCGGATACGGTGCTGCTGCGCGTGGATTCCGAATCCGCGGAGTACTGGAAGAATCCAGGTGGCGCAGCAAGCCTGGTCGCCGGGTGGGTGAAGCATAAACTCACCGGCAAGAATGCCGAGCCGGGGGATTCGAACACCGTGCAGCTATAGCCGTGTGAACACCTTCTCACCGCATTGATCCATAACACTAACGGCCTCCGATTCCCGCGAGGGTTCGGAGGCCGTTGCCGCTTAGTGCGCTAGGCAGGAGGTCATCGCGCTTCCAGCGGTGGTGCCTTCGCCAAGGCTTAAAGGCTGGCTACCAAAGGGGTAGACATGCACATGGCGCCCCATGATCCGAAGATCCATGGGGCGCCATGTGCGGGGCAACTACTTCGTCAGGTCGTCTTTGACATCCTTGGCAGCGTCCTTGACGTTTTCGCCAGCCTGCTTGGTGTGCGCAGCCGCCTGGTCCTTGGCGCCCTCGGCCTGCAGACTTTCGTTGTCAGTTGCATCGCCAATCGATTCCTTGGCTTTTCCAGATACTTCCTGAGCCTTGTTCTGGATTTTATCTCCGATACCCATGGTCACTACCTCCTGTTTGGATCTGGTACTTACAATTTGAACTATAGAACTAATCGCACATCCGCTGTTTTAAACTGAATACCAGCTGGGAACCAGCGGCTCCCAGGGCGGATAAGCCTGGTGATCTTTACTTCCGGTCCTTCACGCGCAACCCAAAACGTGGGCTTGAGCTAGCCCTTTGCACCATCGGCACGTAAAAGGCGTATGGTGTAAGCAAGTTTTATTTACCAGCATTCAACGCACGGCGGAGTCAACGCAATGACCGATATCAATCTCGACTTGGCGCTATCCAAGTCCCAAATTTCAGACCTTGTTAATGCCTTGGAAGATCACCGCGACGATTTTCTGCGTAAGGCAGTCGAAGCCCAAAATGGCTTCGGACTGGATCCCGAGTACTGGGAGTCCCGGGCAGGAGAAATCGACGCGACATTGCTGACCGTGCGATCCGCTATCAGGATGAGCATCGGCCAGGACTAGCTTTTTGAGGTTCATGAGCAGCGAATTTCCGGCATGCGTGCTGGCGTTGCCTGCCGCTGATGCCGGTATTGCCAGGTTCTAAAGGCGTGTGGAGGTCCGCTGATACACGGTAGCCTGCTGGAATTCCGAGGGGTCAAAGACCGGCAGGATATGGGCGACCGCGCTGTATTTCCAGTAGCGGATTCTGAACGTCGCCATGCCGCTGAGTTCCAGAGCATCAACAAAATTTCCGAAGGACATACTGCGTGCCGATTCCTCGACGACCTTCAGCGCGGCGGAAGTCTCGGAGACGTGGATAAAACGCAGGTCTTGGGAATCCTCGTCGACCATCGCGACAAGTACGGCGCCCGGATGAACCGACACGAGTCCCATGACATCTTCCAATGGCTCCGCGGGCAGAGTCATCACGATCGCCATGCCTTCTTTCCAGCCGTGGCGTGCAAGATACTTCCGGCCCTCGCGCGAGTCCAGTAAAAGGGCCACGCGCTCAGCGGTTTTGGATCTGACGATACGTCCGGGCATTAGAACTACCTCCACTTGTGAACGATATTTCGAGTGCTCCCCATGGTGTGCCGCGAAAACACCCACTGCCATCGAGGAAGGAATTCCTGCGCCTGCTATCGGTGAATCTGGCACTGCCTTGAATGTAGCAGGTGTGGCACGGTTCATATTTAAGTGGTTAATCCTTCTCAGATTATTCACAGCCATAGAGCGGCTCGTCACCAGATCGACTTGAGCGCGACCCAATCGGAAGCACCCGTATCAGGGGCCTATCAGCTTGCTCCATGTCCCGGGCGATTGCTCTACACTGGCCCGAAAGTGCAGGAGGATATTCATGCGACAAAGGCCAGTGAAATTCGGTCCAACGCCCGGATGCGCGGACTCGGAACCAGAAACTGCGTGGTGGCCAGCCGGGCCGTCAATACTCGAAGCCGCCGGCGAATGCCAAGGCAACCCAGCCACCGTGCTCCGGGCGCTGGCACGCGCCACGGTGGATCCGCCGGTACCTGGACAGGGAAGCACCGTTCAATTATGGGAATTCCTCGCCTCGCTTGGCGCCATCGACTTGGTGGCCGCGCGCAGCGTGGAACCGCACTTCGATGCCGCAGCCATCCTGGGCGAAGCGGGCAAGCCGTGGCAGCCGAGTCAAACGTGGGGTGTCTATGCGGCCGAAGGTCCCGGCAGCACACTGGAGGCCACCGCAGATGATCACGGTCAATGGGAGCTGAACGGGGTTAAGCCATGGTGTTCGCTCGCAGGCCAGATTTCCCATGCACTGATCAGCGCGCACACTGCCCAAGGGCGCAGGCTGTTCACCGTGCAGCTGGACCAGCCCGGCATCCAGGTCGAAACCGGCAATTGGATCAGCCGTGGCATGGCCCGGCTGCCCAGCGGGTCCGTGCGCTTTGCCTCGGTGAAGACAAAGCCGGTAGGCCCGGCTGGTTGGTATCTGGAACGTGCGGGCTTCGCCGTAGGCGGGGCCGGCGTGGCGGCATGCTGGTTCGGGGGAGCAATTGGAATCTTCCGCCACCTGCTGGAGAGCTCCGCCAAGAGAGAGCCAGATCAACTGGCGTCGGCCTGGCTCGGCGAAGCTGACCGGCTGCTGGCCGGCGGTGCCCAGGTACTTCATCATGCGGCCGGACTAGCCGACCGCGGTGCACTTGACGCAATGCATGCAGCCCGCGTGCGCGGCCACATCGCGCAGCTATGCGGACGGGTCCTGCAGATCAGTGCCGAAGCAACCGGGCCAGGCCCGCTGGCAACAGATGAAAACCACGCACGGCGCGTGGCCGACCTGGGGATCTATGTGCGCCAGCACCATGGTGCCCGCGACGACGCGGCACTGGGACGGATGGTTTATCAGCAGCATGCTCAAGCAGGTGCACGGCCATGGTGACATTCAGCCACACTGATCAAGGCACCGCGGCCGCGCAATGGAATGCCCATGGCTTGAAAGACCTGGAGCAGCTGGATCTTTCCCGGGTATTTACGCAAGGCACCAAGCTGGTAGTCCTGGCAGCGCATCCAGATGACGAGACACTCGGTGCAGGCGGACTGATCCACCAAGCGGTGAAAATGGGCATCGAGGTGACGGTCCTGGCCTGCACCTCAGGCGAGGCGTCGCATCCGGAATCTGCCACGCATTCGCCGGCCCAATTGGCCGCCGTGCGTGATGCAGAACTTGGGCAGGCCATGGCGCTGCTGCGCGCTGAGGCCAAGGCAAGCGGTGCAGTGCACTTGCGCTGCCTTCGGTTGCCCGATGGCCACTTGCCTTCGCACGCCACCGAGATAGAGGCAGCGCTGCGCGAAATCAGCGAAGGCGGGCCCTGTGTGGTAGCCAGTACTTACCGCAGTGACGGGCACCCCGATCATGAGGTACTAGGTCGCCTTGCAGCGAAAATCTGTGCCGAGCTGTCCTTTTGCCTTCTGGAATTTCCCATCTGGTACTGGCATTGGGCTGCCCCGGGCACCGAGGTGCGCTGGCGGCATTGGACCCAGCTTTCCTTGGATGAACAAACGGTGCAGGCCAAACGCCGGGCGCTGGCCGCGCACACATCCCAAACGCAGCCGCTATCGAGCCTGCCCGGGGATGAGGTGCTGCTCGATAGCCAATTTCTGGAGCACTTCCACGGCCCGCGGGAAATCTTCCGGCTTACCTGGCCAGGCGACAAGGATGCGGCTGCCGCCTCCCAGGTGTTTGATGAGCTGTATGCCCAGCGGCCGGACCCGTGGAACTACAAGGACAGCCACTACGAGCAGCGCAAGCAAGAAATCATGATGGCCTCGCTACCGCGCCGCCGCTATCGCTCCGTCCTGGAATTAGGGTGTTCCATTGGAATGCAAACGGCCGCGTTGGCTACGCGAAGCGGCCAATTGCTGGCTGTTGATGCCAGCGCCGAGGCACTGGCCCACGCAGGCGAGCAGGTGACCGGCATGGAACATGTGAGCCTGCGCCAAGCGACGTTGCCGGGGCAATGGCCGCACTGCGACCCCGGATCAATGGACTTGGTGGTGCTCAGCGAAATCGGCTACTTCTTGGCCGCGGATGAATTAGCCGAAGTTCTCCAGCACTGTGCCACGGTGCTTGAACCCGGCGGCGAACTGGTGCTGTGCCACTGGCTGCATCCCATTGAAGGCTGGCCGCTGGATGGAAAAGCCGTGCATCGTATGGCCGGCGAGTGGAATTGGGAAGCCGCAGTAGTTCATCAGGAACAAGATTTCTTGCTTGAAATACTGCGCAAGCCGGCAGGCCGCCATGGGTCGTAATACGTTAGACGCCATCGCCGTCGTTGTTCCGGCGCACAATGAGGCTGACCATGTTGACGGGTGCCTTCGGTCGCTGGGATCTGCCATGGAGCGTTTTGCCTCAACCCATCCGGAAGTACTTGTGACAGTGACCTTCGTATTGGATTCGTGCACCGATAAAACTTCGGAAATAATCCAGCGCCATGGCGCCGCCGACCCGCGGATTGCAGGACTTTGTGTCCAGCATCGCAATGTCGGTGCCAGCCGTGCTGCTGGCGTGCGGCACGCGGTGAATGAACTGGCTCCGCTCGCCAGCGGCGGCTCACTTTGGGTTGCTTGCACCGATGCAGATACCCGGGTTCCGGAGCATTGGCTGGATTCCATTGCCAGATACCACGCGGCCGGAGCGGATGCGGTCACCGGAACCGTCGAACCGGATCGCCGAGAGCTGGATCCTGGTATCTTTGCGCTGTGGCAGGCAGCCTACCGGCCGGTCGACGGGCATCACCACATCCATGGAGCCAACTTCGCGGTCAGCGCCGCGGCCTATGAGGCGGTGGGTGGTTTTGAACCGTTGGAGGCAGGGGAGGATATTGCGCTGGTCAGCGCACTGCGCCAGGCCGGGTACCGGGTGGATGCCTCGGCGTCGCTGCACGCGGTGACTTCAGGTCGGATGCGTGGCCGGCTCCGCGAGGGTTTCGCGGATTATCTGGCCACCTTGGCGGGCCACGGCACCCGCGTCGAATCGCGGGCCGGCAAGTGAAAGCTGGACGGGCGCCGGAAAATGATCCGGCGCCCGTCCAGCCTCAGGTCTTGTCCTAGTGCTTGGCAGCCTTGAGCTCCAAGTTCCGTGTCCAACGCTTCGTCAACGCCTGGATGCAGGCGGCGCTCGCACCGGAGATCACCGCGAATGCCACGACCTTGCCCAGCGTCGCTTGCTGCTGTTTGTCCGGGTTTGCCAGCGACGGAGGCTGCTCGCCGGTGGCCTTTTTCCAGACGCTGCCCACCACTTTGGCACCCAGCCAACCGGTGATCAGCGAGGCGAGGGTTCCGAGCAATTTGACGATGATTTTCATGAGTTTTCCTTCCATAGGTTACTGATGGTCAAAATTTTTAGGGGTGCTCCCAGGTAACTTCGTCGGGAGACTTCTCCGTACGCCAGCCGCGCCACACCGGATGGCGCAGCCGGCCTTCGCGGGTCAACTCGCTGTAGCGCACTTCGGCCACAAATTTCGGGGTGACCCAGTGGGCATCGCGGCGATGATCGGCAGGAATTCCTTGAACTGCCGGGGTCTTGCGGATCACGGTGTCGAGCCGATGACGTGCCGTTGACAATTGCTTGTCGCTGAAACCGGTACCGACGCGTCCCACATAGCGCAATTGTCCATTCTCAGGTACTGCCAGCAGCAGCGAGCCGAGACTGCCGGAGCGTGAACCGTTGCCTTCGCGCCAGCCGATGACCACAACTTCCTGATGCAGTTCATGCTTGAGCTTCAGCCAGCTGCGGCTGCGCTTGCCCATTTCGTACCGGCTATCAGTTTCCTTGGCCATCACGCCTTCAAGGCCCAGCTCGCGGCTCGTTTCCAGCGCAGCGTCCAGGGAGCCGGGATGCGCCTGCGGGATTTTCACATGATTGTCAACGGACACTTGTGCTTGAAGCCGCTGGCGGCGTTCATGATAAGGAAGTCCCGTGAGGTCCTGCATCCGCCCTGACTCCGGATCGGGAAGCGCAATCGCGTCGAAGAGCAGCAGCTGGACGGCAGGTAATTCCTTGGACGCCCGCAGCGACTTGCGGCTAGCGGAAAGCCGTTGCTGCAGCAAGGAGAAATCCGGACGGCCGGCAGAATTGAGGGCTACTATCTCGCCGTCGAGAATGGATCCGGCAGGTGCCAAACGGGTCAGCTGCGCCAGCTCGGGGAAATGAGCACTCAGATCTTTTCCATTGCGGCTGGACAGGAAGACGCTGTCCTCACCCACGGTGGCCAGCGCCCGGTAACCATCCCATTTCATTTCAAAGCTCCAACCTGTGGCTGCGCCCAGCTCATTGGGTTCCCCGATGCTCGCCAGCATCGGGGCGGGCGAAAAATCCTTGCCCAGGTCTGCTGGCTTACGTCTGGCGGTTTCTTCGGCACGGACCGAACGTGGCGGCGCTACGCGGGTACCGGGCTCCGGTTGCTCACGCATCAGCTGCAGCAGCCAGTTCTTCTTCTCGCCGATACCCTGCGCGCGCACGAGCGCAAAGCGGCGGGGGACCCCGCCCAGCCCGCCGTCTTCGCGCCCGTGAAGGACCGCGATGACTTCCTTGTCTTCGCACCATTTTTCTATGACGCAGCTGCCAGCATCCCAGATGCTCACCTCTCCGGCACCGTATTCTCCCTTGGGAATGCTGCCTTCAAAACTTCCGTAAGACAGGGGGTGGTCCTCGGTCATGACGGCCAGTCGCCGGATGCCTTCGGCCAATGGCGGACCCTTGGGAACTGCCCAGGAGACCAGCACACCGTCGTGTTCCAAGCGGAAGTCCCAATGCAGGCGGCGTGCGTGGTGTTCTTGAATCACAAATGCCTTGGCGGCATCGCCAGATTCCGCTAGCCGGTCTTCAAATTCGGGCACGGGTTCCGGAGTCCGCTGCGCGTCGCGCTTGGACCGGTAGGTCTCCAGCCTGTCGGTTGCCCGCGGGGCCAAGGTACCCAATGGCGCCAGCGGTTCGAGCCCGGCATCCACGCGTTCAAGGACTTCGCGGAAATCCAGCTGCGCCAGCTTGGGATCCGCAATTTCCTCCCACGTGCGCGGGGCTGCGACCGTCGGATGCAACCTGCCGCGCAGCGAGTAGGGGCAGATGGTAGTTTTCGCTGCGTTGTTCTGGCTCCAGTCCACCAGGACCTTGTTCTCGCGCAGCGAGCGTTTCATGCTGGACACCACCAGATCCGGATGTTCGCGCTGCAATGAGAGCGCCAGCTCCTTGGCGACCGCCGAGATCTGCTCGGAGGTGTGCGTTCCATCCAGTGCGGCATACAGGTGGATGCCTTTGGAACCGGAAGTGACCGGATAGCATTCCATGTTCATGCCTTCCAGGATCTCCCGGCAGAGCAGCGCCACCTGGGCGCACTGGGCCAATCCCGCCCCGGGTCCGGGGTCCAAGTCCAAGACCAGCCGGTCGGGGTTCTGCGGTTGCAGTGAGCTGTCAAATTTCCACTGCGGGACATGCACTTCCAAGGCGGCGACCTGGCCCAGCCACGCTAGTACGGCCGGTTCGTTGACCAGCGGGTAAACACTCACACCGCTCCTGTGGGTGATGCTGGCCGTGGGGATCCAGCTTGGGGCGGAATCTTCCAGATCCTTGCGGAAGAACACAGCACCGGGAGAGGTTTCGGTGCCTACGCCATCTACCCAGCGTTTGCGGGTTGCCGGACGCCACATGGCATGGGGAATCAGGCTGGTCGCCACCCGGGCATAATAATCGAGCACTTCGCCCTTGGTGGTTCCGGTACTTGGGTACATGACCTTGTCCAAGCTGCTCACCTTCAAGGTTCGCCCCTGGACCGATACTGTTTGCCCGTTCTTGCCCATCTGCCGCTCCTTTGCCTACCCAGCCCAATGTGCCTTAGCCAGAGCCCATATTCCAGTATTCCTAGGAAGCTTTGTGTTTTGATCTGGAGCAATGCGCAAAACCTGGCAAAACCGCGCAGCCGTTGCCATGGCCGCAGGCTATCTGGTTCACTCGACCCATGAGGGCTATCTGGACAGGATCCATTGCATTCGGACTCGTAAACGTCCCGGTCAAGGCTTATGGGGCAACGAGCGACCACGATATCGACCTGCATCAGGTCCACGAGAAAGACGGAGGGCGGATCCGCTATCAACGGCGCTGCGAAATCTGCGGGGAGAAAGTCTCCTACAAGGACATCGACAAGGCCTATGACGATGGCGAGCAAACCGTGGTGCTAACCGATGAAGAGATGGATGCCCTGCCGGCGGAGAAGAGCAGAGAAATCGAAGTGGTCCAATTTGTTCCGGCCGCACAAATTGATCCGCTGACTCTGGAGCGCAGCTACTATCTGGAAGCCGATTCGAAATCCCCGAAGGCCTATGAACTGCTGCGGCGCACCTTGGAAGACACGGAGAAAACCGCGATCGTCAGGTTTGCGCTACGCCAGAAAACACGCTTGGGCGTGCTGCGCGTGCGCGACAAAGTGCTGGTGCTGCAGGCCATGATGTGGGCTGATGAAATCCGGGCCGCCGACTTTGCAGTGCCGGAAACATCGCCTCGGATCAGTGCCCAAGAACTGAAAATGTCTGCCTCGCTGGTTGAGCAGTTCAGCGCCGACTTCACCCCGGAAGATTTCGAGGATGACTATCAGGTGCAGCTGCGCACGCTGATCGAGGCGAAGCTCGCCGAGGGCGAGGCACTGGACACCGATGCAACGTTCGGCCAGCAAGAATCCGGCGAGGATTCCGGGGGAGAGGTCATCGATCTGATGGAAGCACTTAAACGCAGCATCGACTCGAAGTCTTCGAAAAGCAGCCAGGCGAAACCGGCCAAGGAAAAACCGGCCAAGGAAAAAGCAGCCAAGGCCAAGCCGGCGAAAAAATCTCCGGCCAAGAAGTCCACGTCCGCCAAGACGGGCAGTTCCACGGCAAAGAAAACCGAGAAGGCCCCAACGACTCAAAAGAAGAAGAAGGCCTCCTCGGCAACGGACAAACGCAAAGAAGCCTAAGGGGTCATGACCACCTTGATGCATTTGTCGTGTTTCTTCTGGAAGGTCTCGTACATCTGCGGACCCTGTTCCAAGGAGACCTGATGGGTCACCAGATCATCGAGACCCAGCGGATCCTTCGGGTCCTCGGTGAAAGGCATGAGCGTTTCGGTCCACGAGCGCACATTGCACTGGCCTTGGCGCAACTGGATTTGCTTGTCGAACATTTCCAGCATAGGCATCGGAGTAGCCGCGCCTGAATAGACGCCGCTGAGCGAGACCGTCCCGCCGCGGCGAACCGCCGAGATCGCTGCATGGAGCACCACGGTACGGTCCACCGACATGTTCTCCATGGCTTTCTGCGCAACGACATCCGGCAGCAGCCCGGTGGCTGACTGCAGCAACGCCGCGCCGGGGGAGCCATGGGCTTCCATGCCAACCGCATCCAACACGGCATCCGGACCGCGTCCGGTGATTCCGCGCAGCTCACCGACGGTGTCCTTGGCAAAGTCCAGCGTCTTGATGCCATGGCGCGAGGCCATGGTGCGGCGTTCGGCTACCGGATCAATGCCGATGACCTCATACCCCAGATGCGTGCCAATGCGCGCGGCGAGCTGCCCCACCGGACCCAGGCCGAAGACGGCCAAGGTGCCGCCGTCGGGAACATTGGCGTACTGCACGCCCTGCCATGCGGTGGGCAGAATGTCCGAGAGGAAAAGGTAGCGGTGGTCCGGCAGCTCGTGGCCGACCTTGATGGCACCGTAATCGGCATGCGGGACACGCAGGAATTCGGCTTGGCCACCGGGCACCCGGCCATAGAGCTCGGAGTATCCGAAGAATGCAGCGCCCTTGCCGAACTCGCGTACCTGAGTGGTTTCGCACTGGGACTGCAAGCCGCGCTGGCACATCCAGCAATGCCCGCAGGAAATATTGAAGGGAATGACTACGCGGTCCCCGGCCTTGAGGCCGGTGACCTCGTTGCCTACTTCCTCGACGATTCCCATGGCTTCATGGCCCAGTACATCACCGGAATGCATGTAAGGTCCAAGCAACTCGTAGAGGTGGAGATCCGAACCGCAGATGGCGGTCGAGGTGATGCGCACCAGCGCATCTTTGGGGTCCTGGATCCGTGCATCCGGAACCTCGGTGTAGGAAACGCTGCGTTTGCCCTGCCACGTCAGTGCTTTCATATGTCTGCCTCCTAAAACTTCATGGGAAAGTTATTCGGTTTCGTATTGGTCCTTGGTTGAGGGATCCAGATCAGGATCAGCGCCGATAGCCGGCTCTTGATCAGCAGGCAGGCCCGCTCCGGCGTCCGAGGACTCTTCTTCACCGACTCCTGGCTTGTCCGGGGCGTCGAACCGGTCCTTGATTTCCTCGAATTTTTCTTTTGCCTTATCCATGAACGACATGTTTTGTCCTTATCTTGAGAAGGGGCGTGCGCAAGCGCGCTAGCCGCTGGATATCACCGACACTTCCAGAGCTCGCGCACTGGCACAAGAGTGAACGCGTTGGCATTACCTGTGAATTTCAAAGTCCGGAATTTCGGGGTTTTTTGGCCGGTTTTGGCCTTTGAATCTGCGAACTTGCTGGAAGTCTTTGGCTTGAGCCGGGCCGAATCTCTAGGGTGTTGCTCAGCGCGCCCTAGCGCTCAAGCAATTCGGAGGTGCGCCATGGACAAGACCGAGACTGATACACGCACAGTGGGTCTGCTTGCAGATCCCGGCATCGCGCAATCGCTGGCGAACCGGGTGGCCAGCAGACTGGAAACGGTGCTGAATGAAAAATATGAAGACGGGACTCGATGGGTGATCGAGGTCGATCCGGTGTCGCTGCCCATGAACGAATCTGGCCAGGTGATTGTCAATAAGCACGTGGCCAGGTTGCGCGAGAAGTACGGTTGGGAATTCGTGATCTACCTGACCGACGTGCCGCAATATGAGCGAGGTCAGCCCGTGCGCTCTATTATCAACGAGGCACACGGCGCCGCCACCTTGGTGCTGCCCAGCATGGGGGTGCCGCGGCGGCGTGCGGTAGTCAGATTTTTTGTGCAGGCCTTGCATGAGCTGGCCGGCGGAGGAAAGCCGCCGACCCGGCCTACCTCGCTGGGCCGGGTGTTAAGTGTTCAAGTGCGTATCGAGGACTCCGCTGACTCGGGGGACCACTATGACAGCATTGAGGGCTTGCGCGGACGGGTGCTGCTCGTTGTTGGCATGATCCTCAGCAACCGGCCGTGGCGCTTAGTGCCGCGGCTTTCCTCGGCGTTGGCGGGCGCGGCAGCCACCGGAGCATTCGGTGTGTTCTATACGAGCATCTGGTCCATGGCCGATTACCTCAGCTTCAGGCGACTGGTGCTGATTACGGTGGTGAGCATCTTGGTGCTCACCACTTGGCTGCTGTTCCACAACCGCTTGTGGGAGCGCCCCAAAGGGGCACGGCGGCGGGAGAAACTGCTGCTTTACAATATCGCCACGGTGTTCACGGTCGCGTTGGCGGCCGCGGCCATGTACGCCCTATTGTTCATCGCATTACTGGTCGGTTCGCTCGTGGTCATTGATCAGGCATTCTTATCTTTTGAACTGGGTCATGAAGCAACTATGAGCGAATACCTGAACCTCGCGTGGCTGGCGGCTTCTCTAGGCACCTTGGGCGGCGCTATCGGTTCAAGCTTTGATGAGGTCAAGTCGGTGCAGCGCGCTACCTTCAGCCACCGCGAATTCGAGCGGCGGAATATCGAGTTTGGGTCCTCCGACGCTGAAGAGCCCTGAGTCTTTACGGGAAAATACCAGCGTCTTGGAGGCGAGCAACAGGAATCTGGCAATCTCCTTAGTGTCCGTGCAGCGAGAAAATCGGGGGCGTAGCCTCGTATCTTGAAAGCGGGACGAAAGAATAACCCAGCAGGGCCCACACAGGCAGGAGGCAATCGCATGCCTAATCAGATCCTTCATCTTTCCTTGACCAAAGATCAGCTCGCCGACTTGGTGAACGCACTGGAAGACTATCGTGATGATTTCCGCACCAAGGCGGCGGACGCTACGCGGGGATTCGGGTTGGACAAGGCTTACTGGGACTCCCGGGTGGCGGAGGTCCAGCTGGTTCTGGAACTGGTGTCAGTTTCTGGCAGGCTCAATAGGCATTAGCCGCCGCAGACGACGGCTAATGCCTATTAAGCAGAGGCAGATGCCGCTTAGCTTTCTCCCGAAATTTTGGCCTGTTCAGGCTGAGGGAAAGAATGCGCCTCGTAGTCAAAGACCGGAATAGTGTGGGCCACCGCGCTGTACTTCCAGTACTTCACGCGGAACATCGACATACCTGCACGCTCTGCCTGCTCGAACAGGTTGTTGATCGCGTGATCTTGTCGGCACGGTTCGACCACCATCAGGGCTGGCGACGGCTCGGAAATATGCAGAAATCTCAAGTCATCGGTGCTCGGCTCAGTCATAGCCACGAGCACAGGCCCCTGATGCACTGAAACCAGCCCCATGACATCATCCAGCTTTTCTGACGGCTGCGTCATGATCACAGGCATTCCCGGCTTCCAGCCGAATGCCGCGAGATGTTCTCTTCCTTTTCTTGATCCCAGCAACTGTGCGACACGATGCGCGGTCTGGGACCTGACTAGCCGGCCTGGCATGTGAACTACCCTCCACTTCTAGACGATACTTCCAAAAATACTTGAGCAGTGCTGCGCACGCTCCGGTTCACCGAGGCAGGACATGTGCCTGCAAAGGGAATCAACAGGAGCATGGCAAGAAATTATCACTTGCGACGCAAAATTTCTGACTCAGTTCCCGAATTCTCAGGTAATTTTCAGGTTGTATCGCAACTAGTCAGCAGTGCGTTCAGTCCCAGAATAGTTTCGAGCTCGAATGATCCTGGGTATTCACTGGCCGAAGTGCTCGCGAGCCAAATCCAGCACCGCTTTGTCGCCGCCTGATAACCACGCCGAACGCTGGCGCGGGGTCCCGGTGCCGTTTTCCTGCCACTTGGCCACCGCGGCCTGCACCCGGCTTTCATCCCCATTGGCCCGCAGGGCGCCGGAGGCATAGTCCAGCAGCGTTCCTACGTGATCCATGGCTGGGACATTTTCACCCGTACTAGCCTCAAGCAGCTTGCCCCGCAGCCCAGATCTGGCTGCCTGCCAGAGGGCAAGCTGGAGCGCCTCGGAAGAAGCTGTCGGCGGCACCGGCGGGTGATCGAGCACAGTATCCACCACCGCGCGGACTAGAACCGCCAGCGCCACAGCTTCACCGCTGGTCATCTGCACATCGCTGGCCCGGATTTCAATCGTGGGGAACTTCTCCGAGAGCCGTGCGCTCCAGCCGATATGCCCCGCGTCCAGCAGCGATTCCGAGCCAAGCAGCAGTTGTTGATGGCTTCGATAACTCGCGGCATCAGGAAAATGAGGCGGAATCCCATTGATGGACCAGCGCCGATACTGGATGGTGCGCCACGAGGCGAAGCCGGTATCCTGCCCGCGCCAAAACGGGGAATTGCTGCTCATCG
The DNA here is from genome assembly GCF_002332285.1 of Glutamicibacter sp. BW77. Taxonomy (NCBI): domain Bacteria; kingdom Bacillati; phylum Actinomycetota; class Actinomycetes; order Micrococcales; family Micrococcaceae; genus Glutamicibacter; species Glutamicibacter sp. BW77. The sequence goes on from NZ_NRGT01000048.1 coordinate 61,778, forward strand.
CGATCAGTGCCGGCAGCCAGGGCCGAAGCCCATTGAGCGCGCGCACCCCGGATTGGAGATCCGGGATGCCGATATGGATATGCATTCCGCTGAGGTAGTGCTCGGCGGCCAGTCCCGGAACCAGTTGCTGGACCAAATCGTAGCGCCTGGCGTCCGTGATCCGTGCCGGCTGGGCAGGCAAGGCCGGTGGCGTACCCAGCGCCGCGGGAAAGACCCCGATCTGCTGGCACCGTGCCTGCAGCAGCTGCCTGGTGGCACGCAATTGCTCCACAGCCAGCTCGGCATCCTGGAAGACTGCCGTCGCGATCTCGATTTGCGCCGCCAGGAACTCGGTCTGCACATTGCCCGGATGCACCTGCGTATTAAGTTCGAGCAGCTGTGTGGATTCTTCCGGGTTCAGTGGGGCCAAGCTGTAGGTGTGCGCGTCAAAGAGGAAAAATTCCTCCTCGATGCCAAAAGTTCTGGACACTATGCGCCTTCGTTCCGGGGGACGGGCAATTGAGGTGCCGGCGTCGCTGCAGCGCGCAACTTAGCTGTTCTTCTCGAAGTCATTGAGCTTGTGCGAACCATCGCAGTACGGCTTGATCGCCGAGGCTCCGCACCGGCACAGGGCAACGGTGCCGCGGGTGCGCGGGACGGGTTGGCCCGCGGCATCAAGAATCTCAAAATCTCCGCGCACCAGCAACGGTCCGCGCGGGCAGACCACAATGCTTGCCTCCGGCTCGGACGCACTCATCTGGACAGCTCCCCGGCGCGCAGCGAGCTGCGCCCTTGGTCCCAAGCATCCATTTGCCAGCGGCCGAGCAGCTCGTCCATGAAGCACACCGCGCGGGCTCCGAAGAACACGGCTGGGCCAAGCTGCGGATCGGCTTCAATCAGCCCGCCGGCCAGATCGCGGCCGGCGATCTGTTCATGGACCGCGTCGGCCTCCACATGCTCGTCGAAATATTCGGTCACCTCGGTGCCGAACCCCAGACGGCGCAGCCCCCGCGCATAGCGCGAACTGGGAATCGATGAAGTCATTTCGTAAATGGCCAGGTGTCCTGCAATGGCGCCGCGCAGCCGGCGGTGCAAACCGAAGAGCGACATCATGTTAACCGAAGCCAAGGTGATCGCCGGAATGGCGTTGATGTATGCGCCGAAGCCAGTGTCAAGGCCGAGCCCCGCCATGGTCTGGGCGAAGAGTTCGCTATGCATTTTGCCCGGCCGCCCACTGCCGTACTCGTCGAATTGGATCTCCACCAGAGCGGACTTGCCCCGGCCAGTGAGCCGGGGGATGGCCCAGGTATGCGGGTCCGCTTCTTTCAACTGGTAAATGGACTTCTGGATGAGGAACTGCTGCACCTGCTCGATGCTGGCGTGACGCGAGACGAAGTCGGCGACTGAGCGGCCTTGCGAGGAATTTGCCAGCTCGAAGAGCTCCATCGCGACTTCCTCGGCCGTGCCGGGAACTTTCGTGATACTGCCGACGGCTTCGCGCAGCCGGGATTCAAAGGCGGCTTCCAGCCGGGCACGGAACGCGAGCAATCCCGGATGCCACTCCCACCGGTCGCTGACCTCATCGAAGCCTGCATAGTGCAATTCGTACAGGGCAAAAAGACACAGCTGCAGGTCTTCGTCATAGAGGATATCGGTATCTGGCAATGCCAGCGTGGCTGCCTCATTGAGTCCCTGCAAATCAGGTGAGAGATCGTCCTGTCCGAGGATTTCGAACAGCAGGGCGCTAGCCGGTCCGCGGTGCGCTGGAAGTTTCATGGGTCCATTCCTCACGTGCTACAGGGATTGTTGGAACACAGCCTAGAACAATGTGCCATCACCGTTTGATTCCTCCCACCGGCTCCCGGAATTCTCTCAGCTTCGCCTCAGGTCTCTGAGTGCCTGGTGCGCCGCATGCCAGCCGGCCATGCCATGCACCCCGCCGCCGGGCGGGGTGGAGGAAGAACACAGATACAGCCCCGGCACACCCAAACGATAAGGCGATAGCGACGCGGTAGGACGCACAAACTGCTGCAGGCCGCTCAGCGATCCACCGCCGATATCCCCGCCCACCAGATTCGGATTCCATGCTTCAAGCTGTGCCGGACTGGTTTCTGCCCGGCGCAGGATCCGGTCCTTGAATCCCGGTGCGAAGCGTTGAATCTGCGCATCGATCAGTTCTCCCGCGTTGCCGGTATACCCTTGCGGCACGTGTGCGTAAGACCAGATCACCTGCTGCCCGGCAGGGGCTCGGGTTTCATCGGCAGAGGAGGGCTGAACCACCATCACGAAGGGGCGCTGCGGCATGCGTCCGGCCGCTACTTCGCGTTCAGCTTGGGCTAGTTCTCCAGCCTCACCGACCACGTGAACCGTCCCCGCATTGGCCGTGCGCGGGTCACTCCACGGCACCGGGCCATCGAGCAGGTAGTCAACCTTGTACACTGCCGTGCCATAGCGCCAGCGTTCGAGCTGCTTGCGGTAGTGCGCAGGCAATCGGGATCCGGCAATATCCAGTAATTGGCGCGGGGTGACGTCCAGGAAGGTCAGCTCCGCCGGTGGCAGCTGGGCAATATCGGTGATGTGCGTGCCGGTATGGATCTGCACATCCAGTGCCTGGAGGACCTTGAGCAGGGCTTCGATAATGCTGCCGGTCCCGCCGCGGGCCACCGGCCAGCCCCACGACTGGCCCAATGCGCCAAAAAGCGCTCCGAAGCCGGAGGTAAAGGGATGCTCGAGTGGCAGCATGGAGTGCGCACTGGAGCCGGCAAACAGCGCCTTGGCCTCGCGTGTACGAAATGCTGCGGCACCAAGCAGCCTGGCTGGTGGCAGCGAGCGCAATCCGAAGCGCGCCATGAGCACCGGGTGCGGTGGAATGCCCAGCAGCGGACTGGTCGCATTATCCAGGGTGTCGTGCGGGCGGGCGATCAGCGGTGCATGAAGTGCCTGCCACGCGCGCGAGTCCTTTGGGAATTGCTTGACGGTCTCGGACAGGTCCTGATGCAGAAGCACCGAATCGGCGCCATCAAGCGGGTGGGCCAGCGGGTAGTCGTGGAATTTCCATTCCAGACCCTGCCCGGTCAGGTTGAAGTGCCTGAAGGCAGGGGATCCGAAGGCGAAAGGGTGGGCGGCGGCACCCAGATCCACCACGATGCCATCACCTAAGGTGTTGCCTGAGGCGGCAGCGCCTCCGGGTTTGGCGTTGCGCTCGAAGACTTGCACCTCAAAGCCTTGTTCGGCAAGCACCGCCGCGGCGACCAGACCGTTGGGTCCGGCGCCGACGATATTAGCCCTGCGCGTCATTTGCCTCCTCCAGCGCTGCCCTCCGTGGGTTCGGGGGCGAAGCGGTCCTCCCAGGTTTCATCGCTGAGCAAAACCAATTGGCTGATCTGGGACACTGCACGTTGCTCCAAGTCTTCCAGCAGCGCCCGGTCCAGCCGGGGTTCTTCGCCAACCATCAATTGCAGCGTCTGCCACATGCGCAACTTGGCATTAAGCAGCCCGGTGAGCACGTCCAGCTGAACCTGCGCTGCCGAGATCTTGCGCTGCCTGAAGGGGTTGAACGGGTTGACCATTCCGGCAAGTTTCGCCACCGGAGCGGCGACTTGCGCCAGGGGTCCGCGGCTGAAACCTAAGCGGTCCATGAGCGATTCCAGATCCTGCTGATCTTTTTCGACTTGCTTCCACAAGGAGTTGAAGCGCTCCTCATGCGCGGTTCCGGCCCAGGTATCTTTCGCCGCTTCAAAATGATTGAGCCCGGATTCGGAGCCCAGCAGATGCTGGCTTAGGTACCTGTGCAGTTTTTCCTGGTCGATTAGGTGGTGCGCCATCACGGTGTTCCTTCGCTCAGTGGGGCAGCTTGCGGCTGGCTGGTAGGTCGTACGCTATGTTGCTTGCCGGATTATTCCAAGGCCTCGCCTCGATTGCCCGGTAATTCCCATAATTCTGGGAGCCTGGTCGTGCCGGTGGCTAGGAACTGGGGAACGGCTGGGATTTGAGCAACGCGGCGAGGTGCGCACTATTGCGCGTTGAAATATCGGTGGCGTTGGCGGTGACCTCGGGAGTCTGCTCGAGATCCTGGAAATCGGTGGTGTGCATCGCCTCGCCAACCCAATAGGTGGAGCCCTGCGCAGCGATGCTGAAGCCGACGTCGCTTAGTCCTTGGGACAAGTCCGCAATCACGTGGTGAGCCCCATCCTCATTGCCCACCACCGCCATCATTGCGACCTTGTCGAACAGTATCGGGCGTCCCTGGCTGTCCGTTTCGGAGAGTTCTGCATCGAGGCGTTCCAGCACCTTTTGGGCGACACTCGAAGGGTGGCCAACCCAGATCGGGGTGGCCAGCACCAGAATGTCCGCCGCCAAGATCTTTTCCCGGATTCCGGGCCAGTCATCACCCTCGCCCATGTCTTTGAGTACGCCGGGCATGACGTTGTAGTCTACAACCCGCAGAATCTCGGGTTGGACGCCGTGTTCCGAGAGCTTCTGTCCTACCTGCTGTGCCAGCAAGTCGCTGCTGGATTTTTTAGGAGAAGGTGACAAGGTGCAGACAAGGATCAGTGCTTTCAGGCTGTTCGAATTCATGAGAATCAATTCCTAAGGTCGGTGGATTCTTGCGTGGAGGTTCGCCGCGTGCTTTCACCGGCCATCGGTCGGGGCAGCTCGATGATCGATTCCCGCGGTGATCCGGTCGATTTCTTCCCGGGCGTCAGTGAACTGCTCAACCTTTTGCCACAGTTGCGGATGCGCCCGGTGCACCTCGGCGAGGCTGGTGCCGTCGGTTGCCAGTTTGGACAGGTCGAAGCTGACGTTGGTGCGCGCGCCGGTGACTGCGGCGCGCAGAGCCCCCAGCCCCACCGCCACGTCGGCGATCAGTGACGGATTGCCGTGTTCGGCAAGCCATGCCAGATCCGCGATGGCCGTGATAGCCAATTCACCTAGCGCGGCCGAAGCCTCAGCGGCCTGAACCGAGGCGGCTTCAACGGCCTGCTGCCTGCCGGGACCGGGCTCCATGCCAAACGCTGCCCCGAATGTGTTGGTAGCTGCCGCATCCTGGTCACCGAGTTCCAAGGCCTTGCTTTTGAGCTGTTGCGCCCGGGAATCGATCGAAGACAGCGCGTCTTGCTGGTTCTGATCGTCCGCGGTGGTGTATCCGCACACCATGGAGGTCAGCGAGGCCGCGATGGCCAGCATGATTCCGGAGGCCGCCCCGCCACCCGGAGCCCCGTCGGATATCGCCAGCGCATTGATCCAGCTGGCAATGGTGGAGTTCGCTGTCGAGGCGGTTTCGGTATTATCCATGGCTCGGGATCACCGGCGGATTATTCGCCATGTCCTTGGTCCTGGCTCATCGAACCTTCACCGGGCGGAGTTTCTCCGGGCGGAACGCCTCCACCGGGTTCCAACCCGGTGATCTTCTGCTCCACCGGATCAGGGTTGGAGCTTGCCGCAGCGTCTTCGTCTTCGGTGTTGGATTCAGGATTCGGGGACTTGTGAAGGTCAGGGGTGGTCATTGAATTCATCCTTGCAGCTAATGGATCTGGACATTGTGGCTGGTGCTTGGGACGCAGCAGCTCCTACGGGGTGGATTTGCCGCCGTTGACGTTCAGGGTTTCGCCGACCACGTAGCTCGATTCGGCCGAGGCCAGGAATACGTAGGCGGGAGCCAACTCGACCGGCTGTCCGGCACGTCCCAGAGGGACGTTGTGGCCGAACTTGGGCAGTTTGTCTTTCGGCTGGCCATCTGAAACCTGCAGGGGTGTCCAGATCGGTCCGGGTGCTACGCCATTGACCCGGATGCCGCGCGGAGCCAACTGGACCGCGAGTCCTTTGGTGAATGCGTTAATTGCAGCCTTGGTCGAGGCATAGTCCAGCAATGTCGGCGAAGGATCGTAGGCCTGCACGGAGGTCGTGTTGATGATGCTTGCGCCGTCGGGTAAATGCTTGAGCGCCGCGCGCGTGATGGTGTACATCGCCAGGATATTGATCTGGAACGTTTCCATAACCTGCTTATCGCTGAGATCTTCCAGCTTTTCAATCGCAATTTGCTTGCCTGCGTTGTTGACCAAAATATCCAGTCCACCAAGTTTTTCGGCAACCATATCGGCCAGTGAATTGCGGTAATCTTCATCGAGCAGATCGCCGGGCAATCCAATGCCCACACGTCCTTCGGCTTCGATCAAGGAAATGATCTTCGCGGCATCTTCCGCCTCGGCTGGAAGGTAGGCGATGGCAACGTCGGCTCCCTCACGGGCAAAGGCGATGGCCACTGCGGCGCCGATACCCGAATCACCACCGGTGATCAAAGCCTTGCGGCCCTTGAGCCGGCCGGTGCCGACGTAGGAGGTTTCACCATGGTCTGCGGTCGGTTCAAGTTTTGCGTCTAGCCCGGGTTCAGGCTGATCCTGCTTGGGCGGTGAAATCTTCGGGTGGCGGGTTACCGGGTTATCCAGCGAAAGCTGTGCCTCGTTACCTTGGGAAGCGGATTCGGGCGTAGTCATCAGAGATCCTCCTACTCGTGCGCGGAACTGCTCGAATCTCTCACGCTAGGACACATGAGAGCAGGTCTCAAGGCATTGGCAAGACTCACGGAGAACGTTCGGGAAACGGGTTTGATCCGTGTCCGCGGTACGGCGCACTTGCATGATTAAGAGGGCATAAACCCCAGGTTTTCAGGGGGATGGCTAACCTGGCGAATCCAAATGTTCTCGCACTACCTTTTTCAGCTGCTGATCGTTGAGCAAACGGAAGTGGCCCATGGTGGGCAGCCTGACATTGCTTACGCTCCAATGCCACCTCGTGCAGACCGCCATCTGCCATATCTTTCGAGACGTTATCGGACCGGGTGCTAGGTCGCCCCGGTTGTTGGGCAAGGCTGAGACCCGAAGCATCCGATGTCCTGACTGCTTCACCTAGCCTGCGATGAGAATCATGAACCACCAGCTTTCCCGGATGCCATAACGCAGAACAACATGCCCGGCATGCGCATCGGTAGTCGCGCTCAATTGCTTAGCCAACTTCCACGGGAGCAGAGCGCGCAATTGCCTAGTATTGGCATAGTCGCAGTTCACCAGTCATACAAATGCTTGCTCTGCGCACATCAAGGCACATATCAACACGATCTGATTTTGGGTTGACTGGCGCTGCTTCTCATCTTACATTTTGTATCCGATCGGTGTCATAATGTTTATATGAAGATCATTGATTCAGCGCAAGCTCTTGGCCAGGCTATTCGCGGCGCGCGTATCGCGCTCGGACTAACTCAGCAAGCTCTGGCCGAATCTAACGGACTGTCGCGGAAGTTCATCGGAGAGCTCGAATCGGGTAAGGGTTCGATTGAGCTTGGTTCGGCGCTCAAGGTCGCGAAATCGTTGGGAATAATCTGGGGAGCTCCCGATCCAACCCCGCAGATGGTTTTAGACAAAGCTGCCCGCGACATTGCCGAGGAGCTGTCCGCCGGTGATCGAGAATTCGCCTTGAGACTGGCTATGGACGCACTCAAATACCTGAAAACGATGAAGCCAGAGCGTCTGAAGAAACCTCGGCCCACTGGCAGCGAGCAATTCGACGCTCTGCTCGCTGCAGGTGCACGGCTCGTGATAGAAGGAAGCTCACCACATATGCCGCGCTGGGGCAAAAAGCTATCCGCTGCCTGGTTCCCTGGCAGTGACACCCGGAACATGGGGGAGGCGTTCCGTCGCCTGACCATAAAACGTACGCCCAAGATATTTGCTGATTTCAACATTTACATTAAAGACAATTCCTTGGAAATCACATGAGCCGGGAGCTGACATTAGACGAGATTAAAAGCCTCTTGAGGGAGCTCAGTTCCAGGCTCGAGAGCGCTGGACACAATGCAACCTTTCGACTTGTCGGGGGAGCCGCCATGGCTCTGTCTGGTAGGGATCGGCGCGTAACGCAGGATATCGATGCATCCTATTCATCGGCTGCTGATGTGGAACGGGTTGTCCACCAGATTGCTGGTGAGCGAGACTTGGACCGAGACTGGTTGAACTCTTCCGCCCAAGCATTCATCCCGGTCGGAGCCAGCTGGGTTAAGGTCAGCCTCGGTGAAGGACACAATGCATATATTGCCTCTCCGGAAACCCTGCTGGCGATGAAGCTCAATTCGGCGCGAGAGCGCGACATAGAGGACCTCAGCTTCTTAGTTGCCAAGATGGGCATTGAGGATCCTGTTGAGGCTGCAAAGATCGCCGATGATCTGTATGGTGACGACGATATTGCCTATTCACCGCTCAGCCGTGAAGACGCCCAGATCGTGGCTTCAGAAGCTATAGGGCGGGCGCGACAAAAACGACTCTAGACAGGATCTGTCAGGACGCAGCCTCCAAGAACCGGCCCCGTCCTTGTGCTTGGTATTTGACTTCACGAGGCCTTCCTTATATTCATTGGTGGTGAAGGGGCTATAGCAATAAGCCAGTTCTATTTGATCTAGGCCTGTGCGCTCAAGCCACGGGGAACTCTGCGAGAAACACTTCGGGATTCAGGAATTCCACGCCGTGGCGCGCTTCGCGATCTGCCAGCACCTACGCAACAGCAAGATCGTAGTCCACTGCGACATTCTTCTTCATTAGGAGTCAGCTATTCCCAAACAACCCGGAGCTGCGACATAAAAGATTGAGGTAGCTCTACGCGGGGCCCGTCGAACTGAGATGCTCGCACACTGCCTGCTTGAGCCGCTGATCATTGAGCAAACGGAAGTGGCCCATGGTTTCGAGTTTGATATTAGTGGCGCCTGCGAGCTCGCTACCGCCGGGAATATGCGGATCGAAGCGGCTGAAGATGGAAATGATCCGCGCATTCACGCTCAAGTTAGCCGCCAGTTTCAGTACCCCGGTGTCATTGGGGGATAGTGCCCGCAAGCTGCGAATCGGCGCGTACCGGGCATAACTTGATCCAGAAAATGGGGTGCTAATCGCGATCATCCGGTTGACCCGGTACCCCTGGGTGGAGGCCGCCATCAAGTGTTTGCCAATGAGACCGCCTTTGCTGTGCGCCACGAGCACCACCTCCTGCAGGTCCGCCTTCGCCAGATACTGAGCGACGACTTCGGACATCGCCGGTACCGTACCTCGGTTGTAGCCCAGGGCCGGAACCACATGCACTCGATGTCCTGCCTGATGCAAATCCCGGGCCAGCGGAAGCATGAACTGCCAGCTTTCCCAGATACCCGGAACAAGAACAATCTGCTCAACCTGCGCATCGCTACTCGTGGGCAACTGCTTTGCAAGCTTCGAAGGCAGCAGCGCACGCAACTGCCAAGCGCCGGCATATAAGTAGTCAAGCAGCCACGCGAAAGCCTGCTCGCCGCGCTGCAGCATGCTTTTCACCTTCTACTCCTACCGTGGTTGTCGGGGCGGAATCACTGTGAGCTGGCAACCGATGCCGATTGAGTCTCAGACCAAACAAGCCTTGCGAGCACATCTGGCAATTTTATTGTGGCACGCACAACGCCGGGGGCTGAGAGGCATGCCGGTATTCCCAGTTTGCTTTGGAAACGAGAACCAAAGCACAGTGATCTTCGAAGAAAATCCAGGTGTTGGTGTGGGAGCGGTTAGTCGCTGGCCCGATTGTTGATATTCTTATAAGTCGAGTCCTGTGCGGTTTTTTGATACGCACCATACGACCTATCGAAAGAAGTGCCCGGCACGTGTTTAATTCACTTTCCGATCGCCTGACAGCTACCTTCAAGAACCTGCGTGGCAAGGGTCGCCTCACCGAGGCAGACATTGACGGTACAGCCCGCGAAATTCGTCGCGCCCTGCTGGATGCCGACGTCGCAGTACCGGTGGTTCGCGCCTTCGTAGCCCAGGTGAAAGAACGCGCACTGGGCCTTGAAGTATCCGAGTCGCTGAACCCGGGCCAGCAGGTAGTCAAGATCGTCAACGAGGAACTCGTTGGCATCCTCGGTGGGGAAACCCGCCGACTAAACCTGGCAAAGAACCCTCCGACGGTAATCATGCTCGCCGGCCTGCAGGGTGCTGGTAAGACCACTCTTGCCGGTAAGCTCGCAAAGCACCTGAAGGCCGAGGGTCACACCCCTTTGCTGGTGGCCTGTGACCTGCAGCGCCCCAACGCGGTTAAGCAGCTACAGATCAACGGTGAACGCGCTGGCGTTCCCGTCTACGCACCGCACCCGGGTGTCTCTTCAGAATTTGATACCGCCACCGGTGACCCGGTATCCGTAGCCCGTGACGGTATCGCCGAAGCCAAAGCAAAGCTCCATGACATTGTCATCGTGGATACCGCCGGTCGACTCGGTGTAGACACCGAGATGATGAATCAGGCTGCGAACATTCGCGCCGCCATCAACCCAGATGAAGTCCTCTTTGTTATTGATGCAATGATCGGTCAGGACGCGGTTAATACCGCGCTGGCCTTCCAAGAGGGCGTCAACTTCACCGGTGTAGTCCTGTCCAAGCTTGATGGTGATGCACGTGGTGGCGCCGCCCTGTCGGTAGCCTCGATCACCGGCAAACCGGTGATGTTCGCCTCCACCGGTGAGAACTTAGACGACTTCGAGATCTTCCACCCGGACCGTATGGCTTCACGCATCCTGGACATGGGCGACGTGATGACGCTCATCGAACAGGCTGAGAAGAACTGGGACAAGGGCGAAGCCGAGCGGATGGCGAAGAAGTTCGCTGACCAGGAAGACTTCACCCTGGACGACTTCCTCGCCCAGATGGCCCAGATCAAGAAGATGGGCTCCATGAAGAAGCTGCTGGGCATGATGCCCGGTTCGCAGATCTCCCGTCAGCAGCTAGAACAGTTCGACGAGCGCCAGATTGACCGGGTTGAGGCCATCGTCCGCTCGATGACCCAGCACGAGCGTGTGGCACCAAAGATCATCAACGGTTCGCGCCGTGCGCGTATTGCCAAGGGTTCCGGTGTTGCGGTTTCCGAGGTCAACCAGATGCTCGAACGCTTCACCGAAGCGCAGAAGATGATGAAGAAGATGGCCGCCGGCGGCGGCATGCCAGGTATGCCAGGTTCCGGCAAGGGTGCCGCTCGTAAGGCGAAAGCCAAGGGCAAGGGCAAGAAGCAGCAGCAGAAGTTCGGTAACCCAGCTAAGGCCGCACAGGCCGAGCTTGAGGCGAAGAACAAGAAAACTACCGCACCAGCCGGAGCCGCTTTTGGTCAGGGCGCGCAGGAGGACTTTGATCCTTCGAGCTTGAACCTGCCAGCAGGTTTTGAGAAGTACCTGGGTAAGTAGAAAACTTACGGCCACAACAGTGACCGCACACCGCGCCTTGAGAGCTGGAAAGAGTTCTTAAGGCGCGGTTTTTGCTTTCTACCCGAAGACTATCCACACATAAATCAGACCAGCAATGCCAAGTGTGGTGGAGTTGCCAAAGACCATCACTGGCTATTTGACCCAGATTCTGCGGCCTAGTTCAGAGAACTTTGCACAAGTACCTCGTCGAAAACTAAGCATGGATGAGGCTATGCAACATCGCAGGGTCTCGTCTGCCCGGGTCGCGATTTTCAGGCAGGTTTCTGTGGGTCCAGAGCAGGGATTGATGACAAAAGACAGCCGACGAACAGGACACGGATAGTGTTGCTTTCACGTGGCTGGACTGACGCGAGCTGATGGTCTAGCGTCTGAATCATGTCCAAGGCTGAGACCACTGCAAAAAAACAGAATCCACTACTGGTGCTGGGAAAAATCAGTGCCATACTGGATTCATTTTCACTGAGACAGCCAGTGATGACCCTGTCCGATATTCGGCAGTCCACCCAGCTACCGGTCTCAACCGTGCAACGCCTTGTGGCGAACCTTGTTGAACAGGGTTTTCTGGATCGTGACGGTGACGGGTACCGAATCGGCATGAAAATGGCCTACTGGGCCGCGCCGGCCACACGAGGTAAAGAAGTACTCGATGTCATCAGTCCATCGCTGCCAGAACTCCGCGATTTCACTGGCGAAACTACCTGCTTGTTCCGTGCCGAACAGCAGTACCGGGTGTGCGTGGGGATTGCCGAAACTCGCCATGCGCTGAGGCGCGAAATGCATTTAGGTGCATTGGCGCCATTACATGCCGGATCGGCTGGGCGAGTGCTCTTGGCCTGGAAACCCGGACTAATGCAGAGCTTGGTTGCTTCATCCTTAGAATCCCTCACTGAATCCACGATTACGGGAATGGCAGAACTCAAGTCAGCCGTGGATCAAACGCGTGCTGATGGATTTGCCATCACCACGGGGGAGCGTGAAAGTGGCGCGTCAGGGCTTTCTGCGCCCGTGTTTGATTCGGCGGCTGGGCTAGTTGCGGCGGTGACAATCAGCGGACCTACATTACGTATGACACGCCAGGTATGTGAAAGCTGGATTGAGCCGCTACTGGAAACCGCGGAACGGATGACGCGGCTGATCGGTGGGCGTTTTCCGGGAGAAACCCACAGACCGGCCGCGTGACTCTAGCCATGGAGAAGCTAGTTGCTGCCCACCGCGTACTCGGTGATTGCACTGATGCTAGCTACGTTGCCGCTGGTGCGGCACTATCTTAACTAACTTTCTGCCCAAACGCCTTCCCGAAAGGCATCACTACCGAGCCCAGAGGTTTGGCTCGTATTATGAGATCGTTTCGGAAGGGATAACCCATTCGAAAGCTTCTGCCTTAGAGCGGGCTCCCTGGGCAGACTTCGAACGGTTCGGTTCACCCAGCTCACCGAGCAAGGATGCGGACAGCTCAACGAGACCGGCAAAGTTCGTCGGTGTTAGCCAACTAGGCTGAGTCGCAAAAAGGATATCTTCGCTGGAGGTATTGCCGCTGGCGCCGGGGGCAAACGGGCATCCACCTAGACCGCCGAGGGCACCATCCACCAAGGTGGCTCCGGCGGAGATAGCCGCCAGAGTATTGGCAACCCCTAAGCCCCACGTATCGTGGCCATGAAAGACGATGCGTCGTGTTGGAGAAGTTTCGCGTACTTGCGAAATGAGTGAGGAAACCTGTGCCGGTACGGCCTGGCCCAGTGTGTCGCAGATGACGATGTCGCAGGTGCCTTTGGCACGTGGATCATTGGCAATTTCTAAAACGCGCTCCGGCGAAACTTGGCCCTCAAAAGGGCATGTAAAAGACGTGGCGAGACACAGCTGGATCCTGCCGCCGGCTTCTTGCGCATAGCGAATAGCTTCCGGGAGGGCATCCAGGCTGGCTTCGGTACTGCGCCCAATGTTCGCCTGGTTATGCGCTTCGGATACCGATAGACAATATTGGAAATTTCGGATCCCAGCCTTGACAGCCTTGGCGACATGCCCCGGAGTCGCGACCCAGATCCAGCAGCGTTCCAGCTCTTCTGGAGTCAGCCCCTGGGCAACTTCAAGGGTGTTTGCCATCGTCGGGACCAAATCAGCACGTGCCATGGAGCCAAGTTCGATTTCCTTGACGCCGAGTCGAATCAATTCTCGTACGGTGCGGATTTTAGTTTCGGTGGAAAGCATTTTTCCTGTGAGCTGCAACCCATCACGCAAGGTGACGTCACGCAGGGCGGCAACAGGGGTAAATGAGTAGCTCATGAGACCGTCCTTTCGGATGCAGTGGCCGCATCGATTTCAGATTTATCCATCCCCAGCAATTGGCCGAGAATCTGTTCGGTGTGTTCGCCAAGATCGGGGCCCAGGGACCTGATGGGCAGTGAGGCACCTCCGATGACCGGAACGATTCCAGGGAATCCGACGTTCTCCAGTATTTCCTCGCCGGTGGACACATCAAATTTCTGGATCATGTTGCGGGCCGTGTATTGCGGCTCGGTGGCGATATCTTCAGCGGTATATATCGGACCCGCAGGAACCCCTGCAGCATCAAGAATTTCCAAAGCATCGGCTGAAGTAAGGGTAGCGCTCCACGCTCCGATAGCAGTGTCCAGCATTTCGCGGGCTTCCCAACGTTGAGCATTACTCTGCAGGTTCGGATCGATACCCAGCTCTGGGCGACCAATAGCCTCCATATAGCGTCGGTAGATGGCGTCACCATTGCCGGCCACAACAATGCTGGTGCCATCTGCGCAGACGTACGCGTTTGATGGAGCAATGCCTTCCATACGTCCGCCGGTGCGGGTCCGTGATTCCCCGTAGGCACTTTGGTCAGGTACCAGTGACTCCATCATGGAAAACATTGCCTCGTGCAGTGCGACATCGATAATTCTATGATCCAGTGCCAGCGTTGCTTGATCTCCGCGTGTGATTTCCCGTTGATAGAGCGCCATCACAGCGCCGAAGGCAGCGTACAAACCGGCAATTGAATCTCCGATAGATACGCCTACCCTCACGGGTGCGCGGTCGGGGTCTCCCACTAGATTACGGAATCCACTGAACGCTTCGGCGACGGCTGCAAAACCTGGTCGTTGAGACATTGGCCCGGTCTGGCCGAATGCCGAAATTCGGGTAATAATCAGCTCAGGGTTGGCTGCGTTGAGTACTTCAGGCCCCAACCCCCACCTTTCGAGGGTTCCGGGTCGGAAGTTTTCCAGCAAGATGTCGCACTCCTTGACCAGCGCGAGAATTGCGGCTCGGCCGGCTTCGCTACGCAGGTCTAGGACAACAGACTTTTTATTGCGGTTGATGGTTCGGTAGAGCATGGAGACGCTACCCTTTTTTAGCCTCCAGTTGCGCAGTTCATCTCCGGTGCCGGGGCGCTCGATCTTGATGACTTCGGCACCAAAATCGGCTAGTAGCCTTCCTGCGGTCGGTGCAGCAATGTAGTTTCCCAGTTCAAGGACCCGCACGCCGCGAAGCGGAGCGATTTGTTCTTCTTCCATGATTTGTTCTTCCTTATGCTCTGCTACTAGATAAAGATGTTGAGGATCATGACCATGCCCAGGGCCACGATGGACGCTACCGAGACTCCGACGCTGACCGTCTTCAGTGCCCCTCGCACTGTCTGCCCGAACAGGGATTGCAATAACCAGAAGGTGTTTGAGGTGACATGGACCATGAACAGTGCCCCGGAGCCGGCAGCCAGAGCGATTAGTACCGGGTCGATTCCCAGCGTTGGGGCAATGGGAGCAAGTAGGCCGGCCGCCGTGATCCCGGAGAGGGTTACGGAACCAACGGCAATGTGCAGCAAGGCAGCAATGCCCCAGACAACGACCAGCGGGGCGACGGTGCTGGCCGAGAAGAACCCGCCAAGAATGTCACCGAGCCCTGCAGTGGATACGGTGGCTGCTAGTGACCCGCCAACACCGGTCAGCAACAGAATCTGCCCGCTTTCTTTGAACCCGCTGGCGATACCGCGATCCACGCCCTTCTGGCCTACGGCAGAACGTGCAACCAAGATGGTCCCGATTAAACCGATGAGCAACGCGACGACGGGATTACCGATGAGCATGATCCAGCCTGCTTCGTAGCCCAGCATCTCGGACATGGCTCCACCTGCGATCAGCACGAGCGAAGTCAGCAACGGGACAAAGAGGAGAAATAGTGGGGTTTCGCGTTGCTGCTGCGTCTGCACGTTGACGGCTGCCGGCGCGGTACCGTTTGTGCCGGTGCTGACTTTGTCGTCTTGCCCAGCGGCCTCTAACTTCCGGGCGCCGGTGCCGGTTTCATCGCCGAGGACCAATTGCTCATCACTTTCGGCTTTCCAGAAGCCGCGGCTGAAGAAGAAGGACATGATGGCGACGGAGATCAGTACCGTAGGAACCACGACGAGAAACCCGAATATCATCATCTTGCCAAATGGCACGCCGAGCAGTCCGGCTAGCGCTACAGCACCGACGCCAGGGACCATGAGCACGATGCCAACTTCGCCGGCGATGGCCATAGCGGTCGCGATGCGAGCGGTACCGTGCTGCCCGATCTTGGGAGCAATCCGACGGGCCAGCGGAGCGGAGATGACCAACAGTACATCCAAGAAGATGGTTTGCAGCGCGGTACTCACCGCAAGTGCCATCGTGTATGGCAAGCGTTTGGGTCCGAAGGTCTTAAGTAGGTGTTCAACGAGTCGACTGATAGCCCCCGTCTCGTTGAGAATTGAACCCATCAGCACGCCGAAAGCCACGAGCAGCCCAACTTCGACCATGATGTCGCCGAAACCTTGGGTAATGGTTTCAATGGTCTTGGTGACTCCCAAGCCGGTGGATAGGCCCAGATAAATGGAGCCGATGATCAAGGCGATGACGGGGTTCACCTTAAATCTCACGATCAGCAGCACTGCTGCCAGTACTGCCACCGCCGTATTTATCAGTATCGCGGTATCAGACATGCTTGATCCGTTCTTAGGGGAGTGCGAGAAGTAGTGACGACCGCCACATTCTAGTAACCCATCTTATGAGTTACTACTCACAATGCAAACAACGTTTCAGTGGTGCTCGAATTCGTGACGGACCTTGAATTGCGGGCATCATGCACGGATGAACGCGACCGGTAAGCTGCGCGAGGTGAGCGGAAGTGGCGTATTTTCACAAGTAGCGGACGGCACCTTTGCGCTAGATCCTCGTCGGCAGGTAGGGGCCCGATGGAATGTCGCGAACTCTTCTAGGGCTTGCCGCTGAGTGGTTCTTTTACGAAATCACCCACGCCGTATCGCGGAAACCCATTGGCTGTTGTTCAGGGAGCGAAAGGGTTGAGCGAGGGCGAAATACAGCGCTTCGCAAAATGGACAAACCTGGCCGAAGCTACTTTTCTGCAACGGCCAACAGATCCTGCGGCCGATTACCGGGTACGGTTTTTCACCGCTTCCCAGGAGTTGCCGTTCGCAGGGCATCCCGCCCTGAGAACTGCCTTCGCGGCGCCACCTTTAACCCGCTATGAATCGGTTGATGAGCCGTTGGTTCAGCAAATTGCTCAGGCCATAGGCGCAGCCCGGGAGGGCATCATTGACAGCTCGTGGCTAGTCAACGGTCCACAGTGGATTGGCGTTAGATTATCTACCGCGCAAGAAGTGCTGGCATTAAACCCGGACACGGTATGGGAGGGCCGGGCGACTGGGTGCCTGAATGCCGGGTGAGCGCGGTGAATGATTGATTCTCAGATCGCCGGTCAGCACTACCTCGCCGCGCAAGGTACTGCTATCGGGTACGAGGGCCGGGTGCATATCGACGTTGAAGAAGGAATCATCTGAGTTGGCGGGAACGTCAAAAGCTGCGTTAACGACGAAGTGCAGCTCTAGTTAGGACCGGCACTAGGTATGCAGAATAACGCAGCAGCGTTTAGGGTCTGGGAAGTACGGTTCACTATATTGCGCCAGTGGCCGAACTATGGAGAATTTTTCAGAGCTAGCCTAAGGTAGACCTTAAGGGGTACTCTCCCCACATTTGGAAGTGCTGAGCATTTCCGGCAAGGACGGCACATTATGTCGAACAAGTCACCACGCAAAAGCGACGCGAAGAAACCTGGCAAGTCCATCAAGGAAAAGCGTGCAGAGAAGAAGCTGAAGCATGCAGAGACCGTGACTGATCCGGTTCGCAAGTCAGCTAAGTAAAAACTATCTACATTAGTCAACACCCTCACCGGTAGTTGATGCCGATCGAGCCCCTGTCCGCAGCGTTAGACGCCGGATGGGGGCTCGGTCGCGTTTAAGGGACGAGTATTTAGTACGGCACCACGCATCTCGGAGGTAATGTGCAGATCCCGCTACTTTTCGGCAACGCGGCCTCCTCCTTTATGCCTACAAAGCTCCGGTTGTTGCCTCCTGTTAGTGAGCACTGAGGGCGATTCCTTGTCTGCCTGAAAATCATAGGATGGGAGCAGTAGATAAATTCCTAGCGAAAGCGGACTATGAGCACCGAATCGTTTGACCTCGTCTCCCTTGGGTTTGAGTTCCACGCCCGCGACAGTGACGCTGCACAAAAAGTCTTCGACGCGCTAGATTCCCGTGGCCTGATTGGTTACCTGGGGGCGCCACAGCTAAGTGATCAACTGACCTATGTGCCTGTAGACGTAGCCACCGACAAACAAGGTTCCTTGCTTATGGCAACCGAGGCCGGCGAGTTAGCCAAGCACGACCTGTCTACGGAGAAGCTGACTACCGAGTTGCTGGAAGCCGCGGGTGCTCAGGCACTGAGCCTTGATGGCATCATAGTGGCCGGGACTGAGGTGGAAGTTACCGGTGACGGTGACGCGGCAGAGACAAACTCAGGGAATCAAGTAGTGGCCGGAACCCACGTGATGGCCAGCGAGTTGGTGATGTCCTCGCTGGGGCAACCAGGAGTATGGAAGGTGCGGCAAACCCAGGAGAGGCTCCTAGCCGTCCGCGAAGGAGAACCAGTTGAAATCAGGCTCGGGCAGAAGCACCTTCGTGCCATCGAGCTGAAGAGCTCCGACGGTTACATTCAGCTCAGCGTCCATGCCAGCGCAAAAGCCTTCCAACTGCAGGACAGTAACGTCTTCGATTATTGGATGCCCACCGAAGACCGTCCTGTACCCATGGCCGCCACCGGCAGCGAGGTTGCCCAGCTCCAAGGAAAACTCGGCGCGCAACTGTACGCCGCGGATTCCGAAGAGCTGTTGGAACTAGAAAGATTCTGGCCCGAGGCGGCAACAGGTATCGTGCGATTAGCTAAGCTACGCAGTCTGGACGGGCTGCGACTCTTCCTGAAGGGGCTGGGGCTGCCGGAAGAAATGGTCGACTACATGCGCGGCGAACCGCTGACGGACGGATTCACCGAGTTGCCACGCAGTCTGCCAGCAGGTCTAGACCTCGCGGTAGAAGAAGAAAGGGCTAAAGCCAAGGGAGTGATGAAGCTGGTGTACCGCACCGGCTGGAGTCCTGCAGCGCTCATTTCCTCATCTTTAGCGGTCATCGGGGCGGGAGTCCTATTAAATCGCTGGATGAAAACTTCGGGCAAGCCGGGTACCGGATGGCGCCGAACCATCATGTTCTTTTGGTATTCAGATGCAGGCTACTACCTGGCACACGGGGTACGCCAGGTACTTAAAGCGAAGCTGAAAAACCGTTGAGCTGATCACGAAAAATGGGTCCACCGGTGCAGCGCCTGAGCGCGGCCCCGGTGGACTCATTTCTAACAATGTGAGACGGAGCTATTTCTTTTTCGAGCGTAGCGAGGGAAAGTCTGTATCTCTGAACTCGGTACCCGAGACTTGACCTGAGCTGTGAAGCTCTTCCTCGGCCTTGCGTAGTTCTACGCGACGAATCTTTCCGGAGATCGTCTTTGGAAGGTCGGCGAATTCGAGTCGGCGAATGCGTTTGTAGGCTGCCAGATGCTCTCGACAATAGGTCAAAATGCTTTCGGCTAGCTCGGCGGTAGCCTCATAACCGTTGGCTGGCACGATGTAAGCCTTGGGAACGCAGAGGCGTAATTCATCGGGCGCCGGAACTACCGCGGCTTCACCGACACCGGGGTGCTCAATGAGCACTGATTCGAGTTCAAAGGGGCTGAGCTTATAGTCGCTGGATTTGAACACATCATCCGCGCGGCCCACATAGGTCAGTACACCGTGCTCATCACGCTCGGCGATATCGCCGGTGTGGTAAACGTTGTCGCGGAAGACTTCCGCGGTCTTTTCTTCATTTTCAAAGTAGCCCTTCATCAGACCCAATGGACGCGGGGTGGTCACTAAACAGATTTCGCCAAGATCACCCTCCTGGCCGGAAGCTGGGTCTCGAAGAATGATGTCATAACCGGGCATGGGGCGTCCCATGGCGCCGATGGTGATGCGTTCACCCGGTGGGTTGGCAATCTGCACGGTGGTTTCGGTCTGGCCAAAACCGTCTCGAATGACTTGACCCCACGCTCGCTGTACCTGGTCTATGACTTCGGCGTTTAATGGTTCGCCAGCTGAGACAAGTTTGGCTGGGGGAGTCTTGAGCAGTGCGAGGTCTGCCTGAATAAGTAACCGCCAAACCGTTGGTGGTGCGCAAAAGCTTGTGACATGTTCCTTGGCCATCTGGTCCATCAGGGCAGCGGCATCAAAACGTTCATAGTTGTAGATGAAGACCGTGGCTTCGGCAATCCATGGGGTAAAGAGATTTGACCATGCGTGTTTGGCCCAGCCAGGAGAGGCAACATTGAGGTGAACGTCCCCAGGTTCTAAACCTATCCAGAACATGGTGCTGAGGTGCCCCACCGGGTAGGAAGTGTGCGTATGTTCTACGAGCTTCGCCTTAGAAGTGGTCCCGGAGGTGAAATAACGTAGCAGAGTCTCATCTGCGCGAGTTGGTTCGCTGAGTTTAAAATCAGTGGGCGCGGTGAAGGAATCCGCATAGTTCAAATTGTCGCCACTGGGAGTTCCGCCAATTTGAATGAGCTTGTAGTCCCCGGGGACCGTCTCAAACTTTGGAATCTCAGCTTCGTTGGTAATCATCCATGAGACATGTCCGCGGTCAATGCGATCTTCTAGATCTGTTGAGGTTAGTTGCGTGGTGCAGGGAACGAGAATGGCTCCGAGCTTGATGCCGGCGAGCATGGTCTCCCATAGCTCTACCTGGTTACCGAGCATCACCGCGATGGAATCGGATCGTTTGACACCTTGGTCGCTGAGCCAGCGTGCCAGTTGTGTTGAGCGCTGTGAAAGTTCTTGCCATGTCCGCCGGGTGGAGGTGCCATCAAGTTCGGTGATGATCAGTGCAGGCGTGTCTGAACGCTGAGGGTCAAGGGCTACCTGATCAAACCAGTCATAACCGAAGTTAAAATGCGTGAATTGTGGCCACGAGAACTCTTCGCGGGCCTTCGAATAGTCTTGGCGCAAATCCAATAGCTGATTACGGACGGAGCGAAATTTTTCGGTGACGTTCATCTAAAACCTTTCAGTACCGATGACTCTAAAGTGGCCTGCATCACTGGCAAATATACTTTGATGTCCTACCTTTTGGAAAGGGGCAAGCCGTGAAGATCCTCCCTATAAAAGATGTTTGACTTGCGAATTGGATCCGCGTCGTTAGTGGGCTTATGTTCCATGCAAGACAAAAGCCACCTTCTTGGCCAATGAGTTGGCAAGAAGGTGGCTGAAATCTTTGTGGTCGGAATTTAGATAGTTAGCCGGTTACGGGCAAGGCTTCCAAGACTTTCCGCCCGGTGCGTAGCAGCGTGGTCCGGTGTAATTACGCGGAACGGACTGGGTGCGAGGCTTGGGTGCCTGCGTACGCGGCTTCTGCACCTTGGGTGCCTGGTAAGTTGGCACCTTTTGCCTTGGCTTGGATTGCTGTTCAATGCGACGGCGCTCTGCGGCCTTTTGTTCTGCGACCTCGCGTTGTTGCTTCAACTGTGCTTGGCGCTTAGCTTCAGCTGCTTTCTTCTTAGCCGCTTCCTTTTTCTTGCGCTCTTCATCCTTGCGCTTTTCTTCGGCTTTAATGAGCGCCGTTTTGGTGTCTAGGTGAGCCTGTTCGACTTGATTCGCGTGAAGTACTGAGCTGTCGAGCTTGCTGATGTGCTTTTTAAAGTGGGTTGTTAGCAGCGCGTAGGTCACCGGATGCATGTCCGGGGTGATCTTGCTTAGGGCGCTCTTGGCTCCATGGCCAAGAGCTATTGCCGCGGCTGCTTCCCCCGCAAGGCTTTCGGCTTCCTTGACTGATTCTGCCGGCGCTTCACCAAGCTGTTCAAAAGCCTGCGTGGCTTCTTCGAGTTGCGCTGGGATAGTGCACGCGGCGCTAGGGTCGAACAATCCGGTGGCCTTAGCTGCCGCCTCGTTCTGTGCCTGAAGTACCTCGTCGTAGAATCGCACGTTTGGTTCGTACTTCACTGCAATGCCCAGCCCCGCGGCGGCGATATCGGCGTTGACTAAGCTCTTGTCTTTGTACACGCCAGCAAGGGTGCGTCCATATTTATCCGTGCGCTCAATGTCGTATTCCAAATCAACTTTATCGCCGGGCGCGAGTAGCGATTTGAGGTGCTCCGAGGCCTCGGGCCCCATGCACTCTACTGACTTATTGGGATCAACGGTTTCCGGGGTATCGATGTTCAGTAGGCGTACGCGTGTATCCTCACCCGCAATGCGGATGTCTACAGTATCGCCGTCGACTACTTTAACTACTGTTCCGTTGGAGTCATTTCCGGGCAGGATTGAACAGCCTGTGGCCCCAAATGTTAGCGCCGCGGTTAAACCCACGGAAAGCCAAGTTAGCTTCTTCGTACTCATGGTGATGATTCCTTCAAGCGTGCGAGTGAGTGGAGTGATGAGTCTCCAAGGCTAATTGAAGGGAGGAAAAGTTGAACTGTCAATCTGTGTGCGGTGATGCGTCCAGAAGTGCTCTTCGCCTCATTGCTTGAAGCTTCAACTAAAAAGGAGTAGGCTGATATTCAAGAGCTACAGATACACGTTGAAAGGTAAGGAATCATGACACTCATCAAAGAAGACAAACTCTCCGCCGAACTGCAGATGAATGCGGTCCAGCTCAAAGTTGGCAACATGAAGGTCATGAGCGAGTACTACCAAAAAGCGCTGGGTCTTGAACTCCAAGACGAAAATGCTGGTGGAACCCGACTAGGCCGCGGGGCTCGAACGTTGGTCAACCTCACTCCATCACCGGGTTTGCAGCAACCAGCCCGCGGCGAAGCCGGACTCTTCCACACCGCACTGCTCTTTGATACCAAGGCAGACCTGGCTGCCACGGTGCTTTCTGCCGCACAGTTTGACCAGAGCCGCTTCGTCGGCAGCTCGGACCACCTGGTCTCCGAGGCCTTCTACTTCACCGACCCGGAAGGCAACGGCATCGAGCTGTACTGGGACCGCCCACGCGAGAGCTGGAGCTGGACCAACGGTGAAGTTGCTATGGATACGACTTATCTTGATCCCAACGTTTTCCTCAACGAACACCTCAATGAGCAAGCTATTGCTGGGCAGCGCAGTGCCGAGGCTGAAATTGGCCACGTCCACCTGCAGGTAGGTGACGTAGACACCGCGCGTTCCTTCTATGTGAACACCCTCGGCTTTGACGAGACCACGGCACTAGGCGATCAAGCATTGTTTGTCTCCGCCGGCGGCTACCACCACCACATGGCAATGAACGTGTGGAACTCCCGCGGCGCAGGTCCTCGCAAAGACACCTTGGGACTCGGTGAAGTGCTGATCAACGTGCCGACCGCGGACGAGGTCGGCAAGCTCGCCCAACGCCTGGACTTCGCGAAGGTAGCAAACCATCACACCGGAGCGGAACTTCGCTTCATGGATCCATGGAATAACCAGCTGCGTGTCGCAGTCAGCTAGGAGACGCCACAAAATGCCACCTTGTACTCGCAAGGTGGCATTTTTACGTGAGGCATCAGAGGGTTAACTGCCAGTGATTTTGCCAAGTTTCTGTGCCGCACGCTGCACCAGTCCCTGTGGTTCGGCCATCTGCACCGCTGGCATCTGCGTGGCCGCATTCTCATGCTCACTGTCGGTGTAGTTCCAGTATTCTTCGGTTTTGGTGATCGCCGAGGCATCGGGTTTGTACGGTGGCTTATGGAAAGACAGATGGGGCCGTTCCCACGCAATATTCTTGCGTACCACCTTCGCCGGGCTGCCCACGGCAATGACGTTGTTGGGGATTTTCCGGTTGACCAGGCTGCCAAAACCGATCACCGAGCCGTCGCCGATCTTCGCGCCGGCCAGCAAGGCGGCCTGCGCGCCGATCCACACGTGGTTGCCCACGGTAATGTCCTTGGCCGGGTTCACCCGCTTGCCGGACTTCACGTCAAAGATTGCATGGCCATCATCGGCGCGGATCTGGTTGCCGCTGGCAATCATCACGTCATCGCCCAAGCTGACGGTCACGCCCTCCACGGCGCTGATCAAACATCTGCCGGTGGTGGTCACATCCCGGCCGATGCGGACCGTGGCATCTTCGCCCACGCGGATGTTAAAATTGGAACCCTTCTTCTGGCTGGGCCCAATAATCAACGTGCCATTGTCGCAATCGAAGACCAGATCCAACCGGCCAATATTCGCCTCGGGGTCCACGAGCACCCGGTTGTTCTGGCCACGGAATTTGACCGTGATGTTCGTCGTGAATTCGGTGGCGGAGGTTATAGTATTCCCGTGCTCGTCCTTGTAGTCGCGTAACGCGGTAAGTTCGATCATTGCCTCGACTGTAGACCCCGAAGCTGAACTCTATCCGGATGCTTCCTTGGCATTCGGGAAGAACTGATGCTTTCTAAGTCCTCGACAGCAGGGCGCTACGCCGATTCAAAAAGCTGCTGACCCAGATATTGACCCTCGCTGATGCCCGGTGGAACGGCATAGAGGCCCGAGCTGGTGTGGCGCAGATACTCATTCATCGCGTCATTGGCGCTCATCGCGCGCTGAATCGGCACAAAGTGCGTGCGAGCGTCATTCACAAACGCGATAAAAAACAATCCCGCATCCAACCGGCCTAGACCATCTGAACCGTCGGTGTAATTAAATCCGCGGCGCAACATTCGCGCTCCGCCGTGCGCGCTGGGGTGCACCACCGCTACATGTGAATCTTTGGGGATGATTGGTCCACCACGTCCTGGCATGGCGAAGTCCGGTGCGGTAAATTCCTCCCCGCCAGAAAGTGGGGCACCACTACCCTTGATCCGACCCACCACGTTTTCCTGCTCGCCTAAGGTAGAACGGTCCCACGTTTCAATATGCATTCGAATCCGCCGTGCCACCAGGTAGCTGCCGCCCACCATCCACGACTGATCGGTGCTTTCCTTGGTAGCCCACACGTTTTGTTCAAGTGCTTTGCTGTCTTCGGCGACGATATTTTCGGTGCCATCTTTAAAGCCAAATAAGTTGCGCGGGGTGCTCTGTTGCGCGGTGGTCTTTGAGGTTCGTCCAAAACCAATTTGAGACCACCGCACATTAGCCGTGCCAAAGGCGAGGCGAGCCAGATTGCGGATTGCATGCACCGCCACCTGCGGATCATCGGCGCAGGCCTGCACGATGATGTCGCCATAACTGCGCTGCGCCTCGATCATGTCGCCACGAAAATGCGGGAGTTCGATCAGCGCTTCGGGTAATTTTCCGGCTAGTCCAAAGCGCGGTGTCTCGCCGTCCAAGAACAGCGAGCGGCCAAAACCTATAGTCACGGTGAGCCGGGAGGCCGGAAGCCCCAGCGCTTCACCGGTATCCGTGGGCGGGGCATTATAGGAACCGGCGAGCGCACCGCCTTCACCAATTTCCTGTCCTTGGGTCATCGCCAAAATTGCTTGGGTCCACGCTTGGAGCAGCTCGATCAGTTCTTGGCGGTCCTCGGTTTGCACGTCAAAGGCGGCGATGTGCATGCGGTCCTGGGATTCGGTGATGATCCCCGCCTGATGCTCCCCATAAAAGGGTATCTGATCACTTGGTGCCGGTTCGCTGACCTGTCCGGCATAGGCTAAGTGGCCCAGCGCCCCCAAAGCTAGCCCCGCGCCGCCGGCCCCGGCCGCGGTCAGCAGTAACCGGCGGCTGAGGTTCACGCTGGTTTCTTCCTTGTCCTGGCGCATTTTTACTTCACCGCGGCGGCGGTCAACTGGGACAGTGGTTCGGACAAGGCATCCACCCCGGCGGCCAGGTCTTTGATCTGCGTGGCGGTCAGCTGGTTGTAGTACTTAAACCCGTCGCCCACCCGGTGCTCATCAAGTTGTTCCTGCAGCGCGGCGAAGTTCTTCTTCAGCTGTGCATCTAACTGATCATCGGTGCCCACCAATAAGGGCTGCAGATCCTCATAGGCAATCTTCGCTCCTTCCAGGTTCGCTTGGAAGTCCCACAGGTCGGTGTGGGAGAACAGTTCCTCTTCGCCGGTCACCTTGCCGGTGGCCACCTCGTCGAGTAGTTCCTTCGCACCATTGGACAGCTTGTCGGGGGTGAAGGTCAGCTCGGTGGTCCGCGATTGCAGTTCCTTGGTATCTTTGACCATCTGCTGCGCTAGTGTGGTGCGCTCGTCCTTGGACAGTTTGGTGTATCCGGTGGGGGACCAGAGGTCTTTTTCTGCCCGGTGCCAGCCGGTAAATGCCTCACCTTTTTCGAGGTCTGCTTCGCGGGCATCAAGGATCGGGTCAAGGTCCCCAAAGGATTCGGCCACCGGTTCGATCCGCTCCCAGTGCATCCGGGTCGGGGCGTAGAGCTTCTTTGCAAGCTGCTCATCGCCGGCGGCAAAGGCGGTGGCAAAGTTTTGGGTGCCGCGCACCAACTGTTCGGACTGATCCTTCACATATGCGCTATAAAGCTCGGTCGCGTTCTTTTGCAAGGATGCCCGATCCGCCGAGACGCTGGGGCCCTCGGCGGATTCGGTGACGCTAAACGGCGCACGAATCCCCTCGCCGACCATTCCCGGCTTACAGGCGGTGTAGTAAGAGCCGGCCGGTGCGATCACTACCAGGTCTCTAGAGACCCCGGGGCCGATGTTTTCTACCTCGCCGGCGATGCGCAGCCCGTCTTCGGCCAGCAGGTAAAATTCGGTCACCGAGGTCCCCTCATTTTTGACATTAAACTTCAGCGTGCCGCCGGGGACCTGGTCGCTGGACACGGTGCAGGCATCGGCGGTGGACACCACGTTGATGGTGCCGTCGCCGGCCGTCGTGCCGGTGGTGTTATCGGTGCAGCCGGTCAGCGTCAGCGCTGCCAGGGAAATCAGGGCTGCCGGGGCGAGGAATTTATTCATCGTTATGCCTTCGTTGTCAGAAAAAAGAGTGAGAATTAGCCGCGCACTGCGGTTTTCGGGGCGAACACGGTGCGCAGGTAAAGGAACATCACCGGCACCACGTACAGCACCCAGACGGTAGCTTCGAGCCAGGTGGTGGCGGGGGAGAAGTTAAAAACACCCTTGAGCAGCGTGCCGAGCACCCCGCCCGGGGCGATCACACCGGAGACATCAAAGGCCAGGTAATGAAGTCCGGGCAGCAGGCCGGCCTCCTGCAGGTCGTGCACCCCGTAGGCGAGCACCCCGCCGGCGACGATCACCAAGATCGCCCCGGTCCAGGCAAAAAATTTGGACAGGCTGATCTTCAGCACCCCACGGTTGACCATGTTTCCCAGTACGATCGCGGTGAGGATACCCAAAAATGCGCCGAGCAGCGGCTGCCAGGTTTCTCCGGTGGCCCGCGCCGCGGCCCAGATGAACAGCGCCGTCTCCAACCCTTCACGGCCCACCGCAAACGCGCCGACCAGCACCAACCCAATCACCGAGCCCTCGGCGACCTGATCCACCTGGGATTTCAGATCGGCATTCAGCGTCTTGGAGGCCTTCGCCATCCAGAAAATCATCCAGGTCACCAAGCCCACCGCAATAATTGACAGGCTGCCGCCGATCATCTCCTGCGCCTCAAAGGTCAGCCCGCGTGGACCAAAGGTCAGCAGCGCCCCAAAGCCCAAGGAGATCAGCACCGCGATGCCGATGCCCGCCCAGATCCGCGGAAGCAGATGTGCGCGCCCGCTCTTGGTCAGGTAGGCCACCAGCAGTACCACGATGAGCACCGCCTCGAGGCCTTCACGCAGGCCGATCAGGTAATTTCCGATCATTACTTTGCACTTTCAAGCAGTTCGTTTCTCCGCGCTGGCTACTGCCAGGCATGCGGCGCCGTCACCGGCGCAGAAATAGCTCTGTGTCCGGTCACACAAGCAACCTCGCTAAGGTTAGCCTAAACTGACTACCGGCAAAAAACTACCTAGTAAATCTGCGTTTTATGCGACTTTCCGCACCCGCTGCGTCATTACTGCATCAGGTCGTGCCCTAATGAGCGTTCCTCGTTATTTCTCCGTACGAGTAGTCCACAGCACTTTTTCGCACACAAACGGGTATCGGCTACCGATGCCTGTTAGCGTCGGTGCTTGTTAGCCTGCACCCATGATGCTCTTCGACAAGCTGGGCGAAATCGAACGACCGGCACCGCCACGCAAGGCCGCGCTAGTATTCGCGGCGCTCACCGCGGTGCTACTAATTGCCTCCGCGGTTCTGCAATTCCGCGCGTCGGCCGCCCGCTGGATTGACTTTGGCAGAACCGTGGAAGGAAATGAACTGTCGGTGGAAAGTGATCAGTACGATTACTACTTCCCGGACGGAGAATTCTTCCCGCTGGAAAATACCGCTTTTCCGCTGGGTATCGCGCTGATGATCCAAGCCCTGGGCCTGCTCTGCCTGCTGGCTACACTCGCTGCACTGCGCGAACGCAGCACACGGGCGATCGTGTTCACCGCCCTGCCACTGGGGGTGCTCGCCGCCACAGGCTTCGCCCTGCTGGGACTTCACGCCTTACTCTCGGCGCTCGAAGGCCAACCCAGCACACTGCCGGGCTCAGGGCTTTTTCACCTCGCGCTACTGATCGGTTTTCTCGCCCTGTGCGCGCTGAGCATCCTGTGCTGTTTGTCAGTTCCGCTGCTCGGTCTGGCCGCAGCCTTTCTGCTCGGCTCCACCCTGGTCGGATACTTTCTCTCCAGCTACCTGCCCGACCCACTGCTCACCGGCTACCTCTCCCATGACACCACCCCGGGCACCGAAACGATCGTGGCGCTATCCACCGCCGCCGCAGCGATCACCATGCTGTCCGTGCTGATCAGCCTGGCCAGCCAACGCCGAAAATAAATTTGGCACTTATCCACACTTTGCCCTGGACCCAAGCCACCCGCACCCACCTGCCGCCAAACTGGGTCCATGAGTATTCGACAGCTCCTTACCGGCCTGGCCAGCCTGCGTGACTTCGCCACCGGCCCCATCCCGCAGGCAGTAACCGCCCTGCTCCTTGAGGCGATGGGTCTGTGCCTAGAGCTACTCACCAAGCTTTCACTTCGTTTGCGTGAATCGGCCGATCCTCGCGTCGCCGCTGCCCACGCATCACTGATCGAACACCTCTTCCGCTACACCGTGCGGGAACAAATCCGCAGCCTCGCCCACCTGGAGGCCACCGCCGCCCACCTGCTGAGCGACGAGGAACTGACCGCACTACGCGAGCACCGCACCGACTTCTCCGCGCCCGCCAGACAAGAGTCCGGACGCACCGCCTATGCCAACGCCAGCACCTTTAGCGCCGCCTGGTTGGGCATTGACTTCTTTGAGGCAGATCGCCGGTTGGGCGAAGCCCACCTGCTGGTCGCCCGGCGCTTCATGGACGGCAGCACAATCACCCCACGCTTCACCCAGCTGGCCACCTTGCACGCCGAGGATCATCGGCTTGATCCACGCCGGGTCGCCCAAGCCGCGCGTAGTCTGGACAAATTTGAACCGCCAGACACCAGTTTTGAAGGTGCCCCGTTGGATCCGGTCGCCACCTATGAGGGCCAAAGCATGCAAGA
Organism: Glutamicibacter sp. BW77; assembly: GCF_002332285.1. NCBI lineage: Bacteria > Bacillati > Actinomycetota > Actinomycetes > Micrococcales > Micrococcaceae > Glutamicibacter > Glutamicibacter sp. BW77. The sequence goes on from NZ_NRGT01000048.1 coordinate 90,882, forward strand.
GCGTGCGGTGAAGCTGTTGTGCGAGGCGGACCGGAGCGCCGGAGCTAAAAAGCTCAAAAACCTCCTGCGTGATTACCGCAAGGCGAATGAGGAGTTTGTGCAGGCCGAATGCGGTCTCTTCTATCAAGGCAATACCAACGGCATCGACAGTTTCCTGCTGCGCTCGCAAGGTCTGCAATCGGAGCAACTGCATTCTTTCGTCGGCCAGTCCGATAATCCGCGCACCGAGAGTGGTCAAGCCGCCCGTAAATCAGTCCCACTAGCACCCGCTGATCTTTTCACCAGCGCCGACCCCGCCCCGGACTGGGCTCAGGACCCCGCCCCGGAACCAAAGGATCAGGCCGAACCAACTGATCAGGCCAAACCGAGCCAGTTTTCCCAAGAGCCTGTCCCGGTACCCACACCATCGGTAGAATCACCGGCTGATCCTGCACCTGAAACCAACGATTTGGAAGTCTCCGTCGCTCAGCGCAGACTCAACGCCTTACTCGCCTCCTTATCGGCGGGCAAAACAGGTGCCAAGACAGTCACCCCACAGATCCTGGTCCACATGCAGGCAAAGAACCTAAGTGATTTGGCTTCCGCCACGGGTGTAACCGCCCACGGAGTGCCACTGGATCCGGCCGAACTTCGCCAGCTGCTGTGCGAAGCAAAAATCATCCCCGTTGTCTTCGGCGGCAAAGGCCAGGTGCTCGACGTGGGCCGGGCCCAACGGCTCTTCCCGGAACCAATCAAAAAGGCGGCCTTCGCCAGAGATCGCGGATGCATTGTGCCAGGGTGCAACGCACCGCATGAAATGCTTGAATATCATCATTGCAATTGGTGGGAGCGCGGCGGAAAAACCTGCATCAAAAATTGTGCGGTGCTCTGCCGTCACCACCATGCGTTGATCCACCGCAGACTATTGCGCATTGAAATGGTCGGTTCGGTCCCGCACGTCGTGCTGCCTAAATTCCTCGATCCGGACCAGATACCAAGGCGCAACACCTACTTCTGCGCCGCCGCTTGAGTTCCGCTGCGGGCCCCTGACACAGTAGCGTCCACCGAGTAGCGCATCCCACAAAAATCGAGTTGGTATCGGTTGACTGCTTCTGGCATGATTGGAAGGTACTCGATTTGTTGGGGACCCTCTCTCCGCGATAAATCCTGTCCTTTTTAGAGTTGAACCAGTACGGCCTGCCCCACAGGCGCGAAACGTTCGACTCGCCCATGTTGAGAAACAGGAGACCACTAAAGTGGCCGTAAAGATTCGTCTGAAGCGCTTCGGTAAGATGCGCGCACCTTTCTACCGCGTTGTTGTTATGGACTCGCGCGCCAAGCGCGATGGCCGTGCCATCGAGGAGATCGGTAAGTACCAGCCAACTCACAACCCTTCGATCATCGAGATCGATTCGGACCGTGCGCAGTACTGGCTCTCCGTTGGCGCACAGCCAACCGAGCAGGTTGCTGCACTTCTGAAGATCACCGGTGACTGGCAGAAGTTCAAGGGCATCGATGGCCAGGAAGGCACCTACCAGGTTGCCGAGCCTAAGCCTGCATTCGTTGCTCCTGATAAGGGTTCGGTGATCCTCCCAGAGGCAATCACCAAGAAGGCCGAAAAGCCAGCTGCTGAGGAATCGGCAGAAGCTGAAGCCACCGAGGCCGAGTAATCATGCTCGCCGATGCGCTTGACCATTTGGTGCGCGGGGTAGTCGAGGAACCGGAAGACGTCAGGGTTTCCCTGAAAGCCAACCGCCGCGGCGACCTGCTCGAAGTGCGTGTTCATCCCGAAGACCTCGGTCGTGTGATCGGACGTCAGGGACGTACCGCACGGGCACTGCGTACCGTGATGGCAGCGTTGGCCAAGGAGCCGATTCGTGTTGATGTTATCGACACCGATCGTAGCCGGTAGCCAAACATTTTTGAGGTCAGGCGCAAGCTGACTTCACCACGGAAGGAGTTTCCGCTCAACAGGGCGGAAACTCCTTCTCGTGTTTCATCATCAAAACCCGCCAACCTATGGCACCCCAGCGCGTGGCATCGTCCCGTGAATTCAAGGAGAATGATCACCAGATTATGCGATTGCAGGTAGCACGTATCGGCAAACCCCACGGCATCCGTGGCGAAGTGACCGTTCAAGTCCTCACCGACGTCCCCGACGATCGTTTTGCGCCCGGAGAGGTCCTGCACGTCATCGACGGCCCGGTCAAAACCCTCACCGTCACCAAATCGCGCTGGAACAAAACCATTCTTCTGGTCGATTTCGCAGAAATCAAAGACCGCAACATGGCCGAAACCTTCCGCCAGGCACGCCTGGAAATTGAGGTCACCGGCGAGGAAGAAAGCGCCTCCGATGAGTGGTACGAGCATGAGCTGCTGGACCTGAAAGTCATCCACGATGGCAAACAGGTCGGCGTGATCACCGCACTGCGCACCAACCCCGCCCAAGACCTGCTGGTCTTCAAGGACCTGAACGGCGAAGAGGTCTACCTGCCATTCGTCGATGAATTCGTCCCGGACGTTGATCCCGAGGCGGGCACCGTGACCATCACCCCTCCGGCCGGCCTCCTTGAGCTGAACCAGGGCGAGGAAGAAAAGTAAGCATCATGCGCATCGACGTCGTCTCCATCTTCCCGGAGTACCTAGCACCACTTGACCTGTCGCTGATCGGCCGCGCCCGTGAAGAGGGCATCTTGAACCTGAACGTCACCAATCTGCGTGACTTCACCACGGATCGCCACCATAAGGTCGATGACACCCCTTACGGTGGTGGAGCCGGCATGGTGATGATGCCCGAGCCGTGGGGCCAAGCCCTAGACTCGGTGCGCACCAGCGCCCCGGAGGCCGCCAAGCCAATCCTCATCGTGCCTTCTCCTGCCGGTGCGGTCTTCGACCAGCAGATGGCTTATGACTTTGCCGAAGAAGACCACCTGGTCTTCGCCTGCGGTCGTTATGAAGGAATCGACGAGCGTGTCATCGACTACGCACGTGAGAACTTCACCGTCATCCCGGTCTCCATCGGAGACTACGTACTGAACGGGGGAGAGGTCGCGGTGATGGTGATGGTTGAGGCCATCGCCCGTCTGATTCCCGGGGTCATTGGCAACCCGGAATCGTTGGTCGAAGAATCGCACTCCGACGTGCTGCTGGAATACCCGGTATATACCAAGCCTGCCGCCTGGCGTGGTCGCGAGGTCCCGGAAGTCCTGCTCGGTGGAAACCACCAGCGCGTAGCCCGATTCCGCCGTGATGAGCAGATTCGCCGCACCGCAACCCGCCGCCCGGACCTCATTAACCTGCTCGACGCAGCCAAGCTGAATCGTAAGGACCGTGACGCCCTCTGGCACGCGGGATTTGCCGTCGTTGACGGGGAAATCATCCCTAAATCGCAGCTGGACTGGGCTAAAGAGTCCTAGATCACGCATTCGGTGATCGGCCTTACTCGCGTCGATGCTCCGAATATGGCAAAATTGTTTCTTGGTGTGTTTTTGTCCGATTCCTGCCACAGGGGGAAACCGGGCCTAGGGAAACCGCCGCATCGGCAGCAACAAAGTCTGCCGGTGGAAATACGTTTCGAAGAGATCACCGCTTGCGGTTGATGAGCTTCGCTACGAGGGTACGGTGACCTGTGGCATTGACCCTAGAGGATGCACCATGCATATTCTTGACTCAGTAAACGCAGCATCGCTGCGCTCCGACATTCCTGCTTTCGGCGCCGGCGACACCTTGAAGGTGCACGTCAACATCATCGAAGGTAAGAACTCGCGTGTCCAGGTTTTCCAGGGCTACGTCCTTGGCCGCCAGGGTGCTGGCATCGGCGAGACCTTCACCGTGCGTAAGGTTTCCTTCGGTGCCGGTGTTGAGCGTACCTTCCCAGTTCACTCCCCAATCATCGACAAGATTGAGCTAGTGTCCAAGGGCGACGTACGTCGTGCCAAGCTGTACTACATGCGCGATCGCCACGGTAAGGCAGCACGCATCAAGGAGAAGCGCGACTTCGGTACCAAGAAGTAATTTCGTTCTTTCATGAACGAGGTTGCTAGCCCCGAGCGAGCAACGAGCAAGCGCCGGACCTGGTTTTGGGTCTGGCGCTTCGCCGTTTTCGCAGTTATTTGTGGCCTGATCGCCACCCTATTCATTCGCGCACTCGTCGCGGATGTCTACCGGATCGAATCCGGCTCCATGGAGCACACGCTGAGCCCCGGACAAAGTGTGCTTGTGGACCGCCGCGCCTACCATGACACTGACCCGCAGCGCGGAGACATCATCGTTTTCGACGGCCGCGGTTCCTTTCTTCCTTACGCGCGCGCCTCCTTCGCTGATGATCTGCTCGGCGCGCTGCACCTGAGCGGCACCTCAAACACCTATATTAAGCGTGTAATCGCCATCGGCGGGGACACCGTTGAATGTTGCGGCACCGGTGGAAAAATCCTGATTAACGGTCAGCCAATCGACGAGCCCTATATATACGACGGAAATGCACCCAGCGAGCAAAAGTTCTCTGCGGTAGTTCCCGAAGGCCGCGTCTGGGTGATGGGCGATCATCGAGCCCGTTCCGAAGATTCGCGCGCATTGCTTGGCGCAAGCGGTGGCGGAATGATCAATCTGGACCGCATCGGTGGCAAAGCCACTCAAATCATTTGGCCGCTCGATCAGCGCTCTACCCTCAAGTAACAGTCGTCAACATACCCAGAGCAGAAAAAACTTTTAAATTTTTCTATCGGTATGGATTTATCTAAATC
>NZ_NRGT01000048.1:95631-97757 GCF_002332285.1 Glutamicibacter sp. BW77
TTTATCTAAAACATCTGTTGGTTGAATATACAAGCTTCTTACGGCACTGGCTGAATTCATCGAAGATTCTCAGCTCGCACTAAGCTGACTAGTGATTAGTAACCGACCTGCAATCTTAAACTAAAGCGTCAACTCAGGCCTTCTGGGCCACAAGGTCTCTCGATGCAGGAATGACAAGGGCGTTTCGGTGGCTAGTTTTCTCCCTCTGGTGGATGCGGGTCCTTGAATCCGAGTATCAAAAGCCGATATTGTTTCAATTTGGTAACAACACACTGCTTTGAAGTGCGCCCGGAGACGGTTGCGACCTTCAGGCGATCGCACCACATAACTGGGAGAAGCTTTAATGCCAAAACCAAAGAACAAGACTGCGCAGCGCGGCATTGTCGCTGCTGCAGCCACCGCATTGGTGGTTGGCGGTAGCTTCATTGCTCCCGCAGTCGCAGCCGATAAGGCTGAATCCACTCCAGCACCTTCACAGAGCCCGAGCGCTACGCCGTCGGCCACTGATGTCGCTGTAGACACCAAGGGACTTGACGAAGCAATCAAGCGCGACTTGAAGAAGTCGCCTGAGCAGTACTTGGAAGACTCGAAGGCAAACGACACCGTTGCTGAAGTCACCAAGAAGCTTGAAGACGAAGGTGTTAAGGCCAAAGCCAGCATCAAGGACGGCAAGGCCGAAATCACGGTTGCCGAAAAGGACGCGAAGAAGGCCAAGGATGTAATTGCTGCATCGGCCGCACCCCTCGAAGCCGAGCTAGTAACCGTCCCAAAGATAACTAGCGTCAACAAGCTCTATTCCGAGGTAGTTGAGAAGGTTCAGCCTGAAGAAGTTGAACAACTGACCGCTATCTTGGACACCGGGAAAGGCCTTCAGATCATTGCGGGTGGCATTGCCAGCAATGAGGGTCCAGCGAAGATGAATGGAAAGTCCTCTCAGCAGGACAATTCGCCCAGCGCACGCGCTTCGAAGTCGGCAGACAAGAACAAGCTCACTTTGGATGCATTCGCCACCCAAGCCGACGTAGATTTGGTCGAAACTGAGGGTGAAGGCAAGGCAAAAGCAGGTGCCATCGAAGATATTTATGGTGGCATGGGCTACGGAATCGCCGAGCCAGGCGCGGATCCGAATTTCCTTTGCTCGGTAGGGTTCAACGCTTGGAACCCATCGGGTGCTGATTCGATCATTACCGCGGGACACTGTACCCAAGATGGCAAGATGACTGACACCTACGTAGCCGAGCATGGTGCTCCGGGTCAGAGCGAGGGTATTAGCAACAAGCTCGGCACGTTTGGCTTCAGCCAGTTCGGTGGCCCGAATCATTCCGGCACGCCAGGTGTTCCTGAGAAGCCGGAGCTTGGTACTGACATTGCTGTCATTGACGACATCAACCCCGATCTAACGTTGCATGACCAGGTTTCGAAGTGGCCAGCAGGCAAGGACGAGCGTGAAGGTACCATCCAGGTTACTGGATTAGCGACCGCAACAGTTGGCGCAAGCGCCTGCTCCTCGGGGCGCACTACCGGATGGAGCTGCTCAGAAATCCTTGGTGAAGGCTTGTTCTTCGTTGGCGGTTACGACAATGACGTACGCGCCGTATGGGGCTACACCGCAAAAAACCCTAACCAAAGTGTGTTGGATCAGGGTGACTCCGGTGGAGCCGTGTTGATCGGCAACAAGGCCGTCGGCATTAACTCCGCTAATTCCGGTGGCAAAGATGGTTTGGAAGACACCCCAGATGATCTGGCTTTCTACACCGGCTTAGTTGATTCGCAGGAGCGCACCGCCGGTATTGCTGACTACCAGGTCAAGTTCTTGGTTAATGCACCAGCCCAGACCTCGCCAAAGGTCGGTGCAGAGGTCAAGCCAGGCGCGACCATCACCGGCAAGGTTGACAGTGCTTCGACTGGCACCACCGTACGCATCGTCATTGACGGCAAGCTGTACAAGACCGCCAAGGTTTCGGCCAACGGCACCTTCACCTTCGCTGCACCTAGCGAAGAAGGCAAGGTCAGCTTCCGCATGACCGCAGTCAACGGTTTCAACAAGTCGGCGAACGCTACCGGTTCGGTCATCGTTGCCGCTCCAGAGCCAACTCCGACCCCAACGCCAACCGACAAGCCTGAGC
>NZ_NRGT01000048.1:97890-132212 GCF_002332285.1 Glutamicibacter sp. BW77
TGAGCCTACGGAGAAGCCAAGCGAGTCGGCTAAGCCAACCGTGAAGCCAACCGAAACCGAATCCGACGAGCCAACCGAGGCTCCGAAGAACGATGACCAGACTCCATCCAAGTCGCCTGAGAAGAAGGACCCACTGGCCGATACCGGTTCCAGCAGTGTCCCACTGATCGCCGCTGGTGGAGCCCTGGCTCTAGTTGGCGCATTGTTCCTGCTGTTCCGCCGCGGAAACCGTCGCCACAGCTAAGGGATAATCCCTAAGCGGTTGTAGCTTCGGCAGCAACCAGAAAGTGCCCCGTTACCTACCCGGTAGCGGGGCACTTTCACTTGACACACATGTGTCTCACCGAAAACTTTGAAGATCCGTAGATATCATCTTCCTAGGTGATCGAACTGACCAAGAGGCGGTAGTACCCAATGATCAAGAAATCCCCACTGGCTCAACGCTCACTCGCGCTGGCTTCGACCGCAGTTGTTGCAGGGCTCATGCTCTCCGGCTGCGGCCAGGCAACCACTAGCGGCGAAGGATCGACCGAACCTACCAGCAGCGAGAATGTTGTGGATCAAAACGCACTGCTAGAAACCAATGACTCACTCTCGGCCACCTTGGGAGACTCTTACGTGCAGGGCTGGATCGAAGAGGGCAAGTTGAACGTCTCAACCACCGACGAGAGCCAGATGAAGGCGATCGAAGACGCCGGCGCGCAGGCCCACCTGGTCAACTATTCGACCGACGATCTGCGCCAGGGCATCAATGATGTCATGAAGTGGCAGGCTGGGCTCGAAGCCCCGCTGAACACGGCAATCCACGGGTACACACTCAACCCGCAAAATGGTGGACTGACCTTGCAGGTGGACGCCAGCCACATGGATGAAATCAAGAAACACCTCGATGCGGACAAGCCACTAGGTGACATTCCAGTGGACTTCACCGAAAGCGGCGGCATCGCAACGCGCGCCAACTAAATTCGCAGTTCCCAAAGCCGGCCACACAGCATCGTGTGGCCGGCTTCGGCATGCCTGGCGGCACCGACACTGAACCCAGCATCCACACACCTGGGCACCTGAGACTGAAGTCAGCGTCGGCCACGTAAGATGGAGATAACGCAGGACACTGAAAGGTAACAAAGAAAACGTGAACGCCGAATCCGCAGAAGTACCCCCAGCGCGGGGCCCGATATACCGGCTTTGGCGGTTTGTCCGCGAAATACTGATCATCCTGGTCATCGCCATCGCGTTGTCGCTGCTGATCAAAACCTTCTTCTTCCGCGCCTATTACATCCCTTCCGGGTCGATGGAAAACACGCTGCAGATCAACGATCGCATCTTCGCGAACCTGATGACTCCTGGCCCCTTTGAGCTCGAACGAGGCGACGTGGTGGTCTTCCGTGATGACCATCAGTGGCTGCCACCGTTAGAAACCACTCCCACGGGGCTAGAAAACGCGCTGTCCTGGGTGGGCATCCTGCCCGCGGGCGACGAACAGTACCTGGTCAAGCGCATCATCGGCATGCCAGGGGACAAGGTCGAATGCTGCTCGGCGGATGGAAAGCTCACCATTAACGGCGAAAAAATCACCGAACCCTACATTTATGCCGGCGATTCACCCAGCGATATCAAGTTCGACGTGACGGTACCCGAAGGCAAAATCTGGGTGATGGGCGATCACCGTGGCGCCAGCGCCGACTCCCGCTTCCACGTGGATGTGCAAGGCGGATTTGTGGACCTCGACTCTGTGCAGGGCCGCGCCTCGCTGATTTCCTGGCCACTGGACCGCTTCGGAACCATCGACACCCATGAGGAAGTTTTCGCCAACGTTCCGGCGGCGAAGTAACTAATGGCCACCAGCAAAGCGCAACCGACCAGCTTAGAACACGAGCGGGCACTGGCTAGCGCACACGGCGCACGCTATATCGGCGGCGTGGATGAGGTGGGTCGCGGGGCACTGGCCGGACCGATTACCGTCGGCATCGCCGTCATCGACATCCACGCGGTCCCCGAATTCGGTGAACTGCGCGATTCAAAACTGCTCACCCCGGCGCGCCGCGAAGAGTTGGTGCCGCAAGTGCAAGCCTGGGCCGCCGGCTACGGGGTAGGCCACGCGAGCGCTGCGGAGATCGATCAGCTCGGCGTCACCGCGGCCCTACGGCTAGCTGGCACCCGCGCCGTAGCGCAGTGCACGATCGCCCCAGAAGTAGTTTTGCTCGATGGCAGCTACGACTGGCTTACGGCCCCGGAACAAGACCTCTTTGACCTTTTGGCCGATGACCGCGAACCGGCCGGACTGCACATCCCGGTGCGCACCCTGATCAAGGGCGACATGACCTGCCAGTCGATCGCCGGCGCCTCGATCCTGGCAAAAGTGGAACGTGACGGGCTGATGGCTCAGGCCGCCAGCGACTACCCGGCCTTCGGCTGGGAGATCAATAAGGGGTACGCTACCGCAACTCACCGGGCGGCCATTGAAAAACTTGGCCCCTGCGACCTGCACCGCAAAAGTTGGAACTTGACTTCCAAACCCCAAAAGGCCGAAGGTAAAGCCTAGAGAAGAAGGACGTACCATGGCAGCCGAAGACCTCGAAAACTACGAATCAGACCTCGAATTGCAGTTGTACCGCGAGTACAAGGCGGTCGTTGGGTTGTTTAACTACGTGGTGGAAACCGAACGCCGCTTTTACCTAGCCAATCAGGTGGACGTGAAAACGTTGACCGATTCGGGTGAGGTGTACTTCGAGCTGAACCTGACCGACGCATGGGTCTGGGATATTTACCGCCAGGGCCGCTTCGTAAAAACCGTCAAGGTGCTCACCTTCAAGGACGTGAACGTCGAAGAACTCAACCGCGACGAGCTGCAGATCCCCAAGGAGGGACTCGGCGGCTAACGCTGACAAAACCAAAGGCACGTTCCCCGCCAGTAGCTGGGGAACGTGCCTTTGGTTTTTGCCGGTGTGTTGGCTACTTGGTCATACCGTCAACGAAGTCACGGTTATCTTCCATCCACTGCTTAACCAGTGGCTGCAAGTCATCGGTGTCGTTCTCAACGAAGAGCAAGTTTTCCAGATCGTAGAGGGTCTCCAGATCCATCTTGAAGTTGCCCATCCACTTGGCAACCTCGGCGTGGTCATCGGCGAAGTCCGCACGGCTGAAGGTGTGCATGCCTTCGGCGTCGCCTAGTGCACCCTTAGGATCCTTCAGGTTCTTGACCGGGTACGCGCTGTAGGCCCAGTGTGGCTCCCACAGGGTGACGACGATGTTCTCTTTGTTCTTCGTCGCGGTCTCCAGCTCGGTGAGCATTGCGGAGGTCGAGCTGGTCACGAAGTCCATGTCATCTAGGCCGTAGTCCGGGATGACCGACTTGTTCATCGCTTCGGTCAGTCCGGCGCCTGGCTCGATGCCAACGATGCGGTTGCCGAACTTATCCGCGTTGGCCGCTAGCTCATCGAGTGAATCGATCGGTGCGTCTTCGTTGACCGCCACGGTCAAGCGTGACTCCTCATTCCAGGCGCCCAGGTCCTTGATGTCCTCGCCGAACTTTTCCAGGTTGGAGGCGTGGGTGACCGGCAGCCACACGTCGGTGGTCACATCGTAGTCACCGGTGGACAGGCCCTGGAAGAGCGGAGCGACATCGGCGTTGATCAGCTCAACCTCGTAGCCCTTCTCCTCAAGCACTGCCTTCCACAGTTCACTGGTAGCGATGCCTTCATCCCAGCCGTTGAAGACCGCAATGTTCATCTTCTTGTCATCCGCTGCGGCATCGCCGCCGTTGTCGCCGCTGCCACTGCCGCAAGCGGTCAACGCCAGCGCGCTGGCCGCGAGCAGTGCTCCAAATTTCAGGGTTTTGAGTTTCATGATCGTGATTCCTTTCGAGTGAGCGGTGCGAGCCGCCAGATCATTGATGGTTTCAGTGCGCGGCTTAGGCCGCGAGTTCTTGTTCCTTCGCCGCGGCAGCGGACTTGCGGCGCTTGGCGAACCAGGAGAAGAGCCCAGATTGACGCCCGAAGGCGTTGGTCAACCGGTCAAGGATCATCGCCAAGATGACCACGCCCAGACCTGCCTCCACACCCAGGGCGGTATCAAGCCGGCCCAGTGAGAGGATCACGTCTCCGCCCAGGCCGCCGGCGCCGACCATGCCGGCGATCACGACCATGGATAGCGAAAGCATGATGACCTGGTTGACGCCGGCCATAATGGTCGGCAAGGCCAGCGGTAGCTGGATCTGGCGAAGGATGCGTGCGGGGGAAGAGCCGAAGGCCTGTCCGGCCTCCACCACTTCCTTGTCTACCGAGCGGATGCCCAGTTCGGTGAAGCGCACCCCGGGAGCCAGCGCGAAGGCGATGGTCGCCACGATGCCCGGTGCCACCCCGACACGGAAGAGCATTAGTGCCGGGATCAGGTAGACGAAGGCCGGCATGGTCTGCAAGAAGTCCAAGAAGGGGCGCACAATGTTGGAGAACGTAGTGGAGCGCGCCGCCCAAATACCCAGCGGCAGCGAAATCACCAGCGCCCAGAAGGTAGCAACCAGTACCAGTGCGAGGGAAACCATGGCGTTATCCCATTGGTCCATTCCTACGATGAGCACCAGCCCGATCACCGAGCCGAGCATGAACTGCCATCCGCGGGCCAGCAGCGCGATGACCGCGACCACGCCGATAATAACCGCGAAGTGTGGGGTGCCTAGCAGGTAGTAGACCCCGTCATACATTTCAATGAAGATCGTGCGCAGCAGGTCGAAGAACGCTGCCATATTGTCGATCACCCAGTTGATGGCCTTTTCGGCGACATCTCCTACCGGAATAGTAAAGCCGTCCATTAGTTTTCCTCCCCGGCACCCTGCAGCGCCGCATCAACAACATTGCCCGGCAGCGGTTTTGAAAGTACCGTCATTTCTTCGGTCGGCGGAGTGGTGGAGGCCAGCGCCGCCAACAGTGTCACCCGCGGGATCACACCTAATAAACGGTGCTCTTCATCGGTGACGGTCACCGGCAACGGGGATTCCACCGACGGGACAAAGAGGTCGATCAATGGGGTATCGCGGTTGACCGATTCCAACGGCTGAATCTTCGAGGTGATAGTGCTTTCGCCTAGCTGCACCAGTTTCAGAGCGTCTCGGTCGGTGATCATCCCCACCACTTGGCGCTCCCGGTTGGTGACGATTGCCGCGGAGAGGAACAATTCGTTCATGGTGCGCAGCGCATTGCGCGGTCCGTCACTCTCGTGGATGACCGCCCTGGTTGGTTCAAGCACCGCGGACGCGGTGAGCACCCGAGCGCGATCCACGTCTTGGACGAATTGCGCCACATAGTCATTGGCCGGATCCATCAGGATTTCCTCCGGCGTGCCGACCTGGACAATTTGCCCGTCACGCATGACCGCAATGCGGTCACCTAGGAACATGGCCTCGTTCAAATCGTGAGTAATGAAGACGATGGTCTTGCCCAGCTTGGCTTGAAGCTGGATGAGCTGTTCTTGCATTTCACGGCGGATCAGTGGATCCAGCGCGGAAAACGCTTCGTCCATGAGCAGTATTTCGGTATTTGCGGCCAACGCGCGGGCAATGCCCACACGCTGCTGCATGCCACCGGATAATTCGCTGGGCATTTTATCGCCCCAGCCGGTGAGCCCCACCAAATCCAACGTCTTCGCCGCGGTGGACAGGCGCTGAGCGCGTCCGACTCCCTGCTGCTCCAACGGGTAAGCCACATTTGCCAAAACCGTACGATGTGGCAGCAACGCAAAGTGCTGGAAAACCATGGAGACGCGTTTTCTTCTCACTTCGCGCAACTTTGCCGAAGACATCCCGGTGATCTTGTCGTCTCCCAGGGTGACCTGCCCCGAGGTCGCCTCCCAGAGCCCGTTTAATGCGCGGATCAGCGTGGATTTGCCCGAGCCGGAGAGGCCCATGACGACAAATATTTCGCCTTCCTTCACTTCAAAGGAGGCGTCGATGACAGCTGCGGTAGTTGATGAAGGCAGATCTTCGCGCTTCGTGCCGGCCATGAGTTGCTTGACCGCTTCTTGCGGTTTACGACCGAAGACCTTATACAAGTTCTCGACCTTGACGGCGATGTTATGGGTCATTGTCTCCACTGCCCGGTACCTGCGAGGGTATGAGCTGGTTGGGGACCACAAGTCTTGCGCGCTGCAACCAGATTCTTGAATAGTCGATCGCCGCGGCTCACTACTTGTTTGCACGACCCGAAGTTAACCATTTGGGGCGTGCACGGTCCTAGATTCTGTTATTCTCGGCCGACACAAACTAGATGTCATAGCTGGATTCCAACACTAACAAATTCCTGAAGAATTAGTTTTTGACGAGGTGCCAAAACCTCTAGTATTGGTCTGCTTAAACCCCAACCTATCGCGGATTCTAGGCTCAGGATCGCAAGTTACTAAATCGTTATAACTAGGGCTCTAAATCCAGTGATTGAGGAAGCAAAACAAGAACTAATCCGCCTGCGGTTAAAACTTCCCTTAGCTACCGGTCGTGTTTTCGACAGCGAGCTTGCCGAAGGTCGGGTTGAGTACTGCACGTGAGGTGAGAATGGTTGCCAAAATTGGCTGCTAATTAGACGGTAATTGTTTTCACGGTGGCTAATTCGGCACGAAAATTATCTGCAGATAATCACCCACGGAGATGAGCAAATGGTGGGTAGATTTGCTCAATTCTTGATCCAATTTCCGCAGACTTTTGACCGTTTACCAGTGATAATCGGGTAGCTGAACAGTATGGGACCTGGCAGGTGCCTGGCGGCGCACGGGCACCATTGCTCGGCGCGTCCAGATCGCGGTCTAGCCTGCCAAGTGAATTCCTCAAACGCTTTGTTTTGTGAAAACTCCGGTTCCGCTCGATTCCTTGGTCTACTTCGCTAGTCGAAGGCGGAATCGGTGCGCCTATGTTCTGCACTGTGCGTTGCTCGGGCCACCCGCTGCTGTGTCACCTTCACCATAGAACCATCATCACTTCTTCGTGTGGGCAGAAAAATTACACCTCGCCGAGATGACTTTGCAACGCAGGGGGCCAAAGGATTGCCACGTTATGCACAGTTCGAGCCTGGCCGATCCTATGCGGGGCGCAGAGCGGTGAAGCTTGTGTTCATATTCCGAATCGAATCCAAGGACCGATGACCGATGAATCAACAGCAATTACTTGGCGCACGCGGAGAACAAGCCGCCGCCGACTACCTCTGCGCCCACGGATACCGAATTTTAGAACGTAACTGGCGCTGCAAAATCGGGGAACTGGATCTGATCGTCGCCGACGCGAACGACTTCGTGCTCGCCGTCGAGGTCAAAACGCGCAGCACCAACAACTTCGGCACCGGCTTCGACGCAATCACCCCCAGCAAATATCGCCGCTTGCAACGCCTGCTACTGGCGTGGGGCAAAACCCGGGGACGCTACGTCGGCCGGCTGCGTATTGACGTCATCGAGGTTTATCCGCAGTCCGGTGGTTACCGCTGTCAGCATCATGAGCAGGTGGCCTCATGAGCGTGGCCCGCACCGCCGCGGTGGCGCTACACGGGGTGCAACCGGCACTAATCGACGTGGAAGCGGATCTAGGCAACGGGATTCCTGGCTTCCTGATCCTCGGCTTGCCCGACGCCTCGCTGAACGAAGCCCGCGAACGCATCAAGGCTGCAGCCCGAAATACCGGTCTGCCACTGGCGAATCGAAAACTTACGGTGAATTTGTCCCCGGCGACGTTACCGAAATTTGGTTCGGGCTTCGATCTGGCCATCGTCATCGCCGCGCTGGCCGCCGACGGAATGCTCACGATCCCCGCAGATACGATCTTCCTTGCCGAATTGGCACTTGACGGGACGCTGCGTCCGGTGGCCGGAGTATTACCCGCGGTGCGCTTCGCCGTGCACAACGGCTATCGGCACGTCTTTGTGGCAGCCGCAAACGAGGCCGAAGCCAGACTGGTCCCCGGGGTGCGCATTACCGGAGCCCAGCACCTAGGCCAGGTTTTGGTGATGTGTGGGGCGCCGCCGGAAAGTATTCGCACCTACTTACGTCACCAGCGCCCGGAAAGAGTAGAGCTACCCGATGAATCCGAGGTTTCACAAGACCTAAACTTGGTCAACGGACAGTACGAGGCGAAACTCGCCTTGGAAATCGCCGCCGCCGGGGGACACCACCTCATTATGGTTGGCCCCGCCGGAGCGGGCAAAACCTTACTTGCCCGGTGCCTGCCCGGCATCCTGCCACCACTAGACGTTGCTGACTCCTTAGAAGCCACCGCGATCGACTCCATCACCCGCGGTGGACAGGGTGGAATTACGAAGTTGCAAAACACCGCCCCCTTTATTGCCCCGCACCATACCGCCTCCAGTGCTGCGCTGCTCGGCGGTGGGAGCCGCAATATCAGACCCGGAGCCATCACGCGGGCCCACGCTGGGATTCTTTTCCTCGACGAGGCGACCGAATTTCGCGCCGGGGTGCTCGACGCGCTGCGCCAACCGGTGGAAGAGGGACACATCAATTTGGCTCGCGCGAGTGGTCATCAGCAACTGCCGGCACGGTTTCAGCTGATCCTGGCTGCGAACCCGTGTCCCTGCGGAAGAAATTTTGGTAGCGGGACTGGGTGCACCTGCACTCCAAACGCCCGACGGCGCTACTTCTCCAAACTTTCCGGGCCACTGCTGGACCGGATCGATCTGCAGGTGAAGATGAACGCGCTGACCGGTCAACAATTACTCGGCCGGGAAGCGGCCGAATCCAGCGCCACCGTACGCACCCGGGTGCTAGCCGCCAGGCATCTGGCAACTGCCCGCTTAGAACCTTGGGGGTTGAACTGCAATGCCCGGCTCAGCGCAAAAATCTTGCGCCACGAACTGCAGTACCCCATGGCTACCCAGCGGGCCTTGGAACTGATCGGTGAAAGCCATGAAATTTCGGCCCGTGGATTAGACCGGATGTTGCGTGTGGCCTGGACTATCGCAGATCAGCAACAACATAGCGCGCCCACTGTCGATGATCTAGACGGTGCCCTGCATTTTCGACAAAACCTCGACCCGAGATAGGAGCGGA
The DNA here is from genome assembly GCF_002332285.1 of Glutamicibacter sp. BW77. Taxonomy (NCBI): domain Bacteria; kingdom Bacillati; phylum Actinomycetota; class Actinomycetes; order Micrococcales; family Micrococcaceae; genus Glutamicibacter; species Glutamicibacter sp. BW77. Next base: position 106,921 of record NZ_NRGT01000048.1, read on the forward strand.
TCATGTCTAGCCCAGATACCGCGCAGCTATTGTGCTTTGCAGAACTGAACACGCTGATTGAACCCAACGACTTCGCCGCCAACGCTCTGCTGCAACTGATGAGCCCGACCGAATTATTAGCTCTGATTCACCGCCAAGACCACGTGCCAGGTTCGCTGAACACCCAACTGACGGACATCTTAGGTGAGAGCACCGTTTCCAATAAAGCACTAAGCCTCCCGGTCGCGCTGACCCGGTGGCGTAAACGCCTAGGGCTCAGCAACCCACAACTCGCGTTAGACACCATCACCGCACAAGATGGAGGACTGCTCACCGCAGAAGATCCGCGATGGCCCTCACAGCTTGATGACTTGGGGCTGGGAAAACCTTTGTGCCTGTGGTGGCGCACCGCGCGTCCCGAACTGCTCAGCGAACAACAGCTTGCACGCTGTATCTCCATCGTCGGCTCACGCGACTCTAGCGACTACGGCCATCAGGTCACGTTCGAACTGGCCCGGAAACTGACACTGCGCGGATTTTCCATCGTTTCCGGAGGCGCGTACGGAATCGACACGAGCGCTCACCGCGCCGCCCTCTCCGTGGCAGACCCCGAGTTGTCCAGTTACCCAACAATTACTATCCTGGCCGGGGGAGCGGATAGACCCTATCCGGCTGGCAACGAGTCACTACTACGTCAGATTATTCACTCAGGACTCTTGCTCTCCGAGGTGCCGCCGGGCACCGCTCCGACAAGGTTCAGGTTCCTGAACCGCAACCGGCTGATTGCGGGGCTGAGCAGACTCACCGTTGTTACCGAGGCCCGGCACCGTTCGGGTGCGCTCAACACCGCGAACCATGCAGTAGAGCTCGGCCGTGAGGTGGCTGCGGTGCCCGGTAGTATTTATTCGCCCAACTCGGCCGGCACCCACAGGCTGCTCGCCGCCGGAACCGCCGCGCTGGTGACTAGTACCAGCGATGTGCTTGAGCTGCTCGGTGTGCCAGCCGAACCTGCTGGGGCCCAGATTCCAGCGGTTGAAAGTCAGGAACGTCCGTTGGATTCGCTGACCAAAACTCAGTCGATGATTTATGACGTGATGAATTTTGCGCAAGGCCACGTTCCCGATGAAATTTCGGCGCTGAGCGGGATCCCCATTTTAGAAACCCTGCGTGCCCTGAGCGTACTTCAACGCTTAGGCGTAGCGGAGTCCAACGGCACGCAGTTCAGGCTGGTGAGCCGTCGAAGTTTATCGGTGAAAAACGCGGTAAATTGAAAGGGATGAAGCCCGAACCAGCCCCTCAAGTGCCACAAGTCCCGTTAGCTATCAGCGAGCCTATCGCCGACTACCTGGACTATTTGCGGCTGGAACGTGCACGCAGCGAAAATACCTTGCGTGCCTATGGTGTGGATCTGCGACTGATGACCGAATTCTTGGTGGGACAAGCTCGCGTTCAACGTCTATCGGATGTCACCGTCCAGATGCTGCGCGACTGGCTAGCAATCCAGCACGAAGCGCAGATTTCACGCACCACCATCGCCCGGCGCATCTCGTCGGTCAAAAACTTCTTTGCGTGGGCGCTCAAGCATCAGCTGGTAGCCAAGGATCCTGCGTTGCGTTTGGTGGCACCGAAAAAAGAGCAGCGGTTGCCCCACGTATTGCAGACCGGGCAGATTGATCGTTTGCTCAGTGAACCCGCGTCGGAAACTACCAAGTCTGAGCCTGCGAACGGTGAACCAGCCAAAACGCTGAGCAAAGCGGAAATTGTGGCGGAGCAAAAACGCATTGCCCTAGCGTCCCGAGACCGGGTCATCGCGGAACTGCTTTACGCGTCGGGGTTGCGCATCAGTGAACTCGTTTCGCTGGATATTGCTGACATTGATTTTGAACGACGTACCGTGCGCATAGTGGGTAAGGGAAATAAAGAACGGGTGGTTCCTTTTGGAAAACCGGCCGAACGAGTGATCAATCATTGGCTTCGAAATCACCGAAAAGTTCTGGCGCATGCGGAAACTGGTGGGGCGTTGCTGGTGGGTGCTCGTGGCGGGCGACTTAACGTCAGGCAAGCACGTGAAGTGATCGCCCAAGCACTCAAATCACTGGGGGATACCTCGGCTAGTGGGCCGCACGCTTTGCGCCATACCGTGGCCACTCATTTGCTTGATGGAGGCGCGGATCTACGCGCGGTTCAAGAGTTCTTGGGACACTCCTCGTTAGCTACCACCCAGCTCTATACCCACGTCTCGGTGGACAGATTACGTCAAAGTTACCGCCAAGCTCATCCGCGGGCCTGAGCATTTGGTTGAAATCTAGATCAAATCCCCCGTACGGCTGGCGAAAGTCTCGCTCTTCGGGCAAAATGGTACTTGTCGGTAAGTACTGCACTTCGGCGAGGTTGACGTAGGGGAAGACGATCAACACCGTAACGGAGGATGGCATGTCTGCATCGATGACACGAGGCGTGATTTATATTCACTCGGCCTCTGCCGCGTTGTGCCCACATCTGGAGTGGGCCATTCAGGAGGTGCTCGGCCAACCAGTCAAGATGGACTGGAGTGACCAGCACGTAGCTCCTGGGCTTCGTCGTGCCGAAATTACCTGGACGGGCCTGCAAGGTACCGGTGCCAGCCTGGCCACCGCAATGCGCGGATGGCAGCACCTACGTTTTGAAGTCACCGAAGACCCAAGCGAAGGCTGCGACGGAAGTCGCTGGTCGTTCACCCCGGATCTGGGAATTTTCCACGCGACCGTAGATGTCGCCGGCAACATTATGGTCAGCGAAGAGCGCATCCGTTGGGCCTATGAAAAGGGCGACGGAAACGCCTCGGTCTTCTTCCAAGAAATGTCTGTTGCTCTCGGCGAAGCCTGGGATGAAGAACTTGAACCATTCCGCCATGCAGGTGACGATGCACCTGTTCGATGGCTCAACCAGGTGGTATAACAACTGGTTACTAAGTCTGGGGGAGACTGAATAAGTCTTCCCGAGTAAATCCCCGGTGGTGCGGGGTGTTACCGCAGAAAAACGGGATCCCGAAGAAGTTTCGGGATCCCGTTTGCGTGCGACGTGAATATTAGCGAACGACGTCGTAGATGTTCTTTTGAATACCGTTGGAGTACACGGCCGAATCCACCAGTTGCAGCTTCTGCGTCGCCAATGAGGCCTCACTGAATAGTCGTTTGCCCGACCCCAGCAGTATCGGGAAGACCAACAGGTGATACCGGTCGATAAGCTGGTGTTCCTGCAGGGAATGCACCAAGGTCGCCGAGCCATGCACAATCAACGGGCCACCCTCACCCGCACGCAGCCTTGCCACCTCGGCAGTCGAACGAAGAATCTGAGTATCGCCCCACCCATCGATCAGCTCGTTCTTACGCAGAGACGTGCTCAGCACATATTTGGGCATGGCATTATATTTCTCGAACTGCTCCTCCATAGATGGCCACGCCGCACCGAATGATTGATAACTGACTCGGCCCAGCACCATCGCTTCGGCCTGATCTTGTTCGCTACCCTTGATCTCGTACGCGGCCGGATCAAACTCCACACTGGACATGGACCAGCCGGCGTTGTGATACCCGGGTTCACCGCCCGGGGCTTCCATCACTCCGTCGAGCGAGGTAAATGCGGTGACAATCAGTTGACGCATGGCAGTTGCTTCTTTCTTCCGCGCTGGCTTGAGCTGGCCCACCTAGGTTTAGCTACTAGTGATCGTAGCCTAAGAGCTTAAAGCAATGACGGGGCGCCTTCTGAACTTCAGAAGGCGCCCCGTCATCAACGGTTCAAGTAGGTACTAGACGCTGCGGATTGCGACCACTGCGTTGTGTCCACCAAAACCAAAGGAGTTATTCAGTGCCACGATGCTGCCCTCAGCAGGAAGCTTCGCAGGCTCGCCGGTGACAACCTTCAATGGAATCTCCGGATCCTGATTATCTAGGTTAATGGTCACCGGTGCGAGGCGGTGGTAAATCGCCAAGGTGGTCAGTACGGACTCCACTGCGCCCGAAGCGCCAAGCAGGTGACCCATCTGCGACTTGGTCGCCGAGACCCACACGTTATCCAGGTGATCGCCCAGGGCTGCCTTCAACGCGGTGTATTCAGGCTTGTCGCCCACCGGGGTGGAGGTGGCGTGAGCGTTGACGTGCACCACGTCTTCTGGCTGAATCAGGCCGTCAAACATTGCTGCCTTCAGTGCGCGGGTAGCGCCCAAGCCCTGTGGGTCCGGTGCGGTGATGTGGTACGCGTCTGCGGTCACCGAGGTACCTGCAAGTTCGGCGTAGATCCGTGCGCCACGAGCCAGTGCGTGCTCTTCGGCTTCCAGCACCAGTGCGCCAGCGCCTTCACCCATCACAAAGCCATTACGGTCGATGTCATAGGGGCGTGAAGCACCCTGTGGGTTGTCGTTGCTGCGCGAGAGTGCCTGCATCGAGGAGAACGCGGCGATCGGCATCGGGTGGATGGCTGCTTCCGCGCCACCGACTACCACAACGTCTGCCTTGCCGGCACGGATCAGTTCCATGCCCACGTGCATCGCTTCGGTGCCCGAGGCACAGGCGGAGACCGGGGTGTGAGCTCCGGCGGCGGCACCTAGATCCAAGGAGACCGCGGCGGCCGGGCCGTTTGGCATCAGCATTGGCACGGTCATTGGCAAGACGCGCCGTGGGCCCTTTTCGCGCAGGGTGTCCCACGCGTCAAGCAGGGTCCAGACGCCGCCGATGCCGGTGGCGAAGGCGACGGCAAGCTTATTGCGGTCGACCTCTTCGATTCCGGAGTCTTTCCACGCTTCACGCGCGGCAACCACGGCGAACTGCGTGGATGGATCCATACGCTTTGCTTCCACGCGGGAGAGCACATCGGTGGCTGGGACCGAGGCGCGCGCTGCGAAGGTGACAGGCAGGTGGTATTCCTCCACCCAGGAATCGGTCAAGGTGGCGGCGCCGGAGACACCCTTAAGGGCGTTCTCCCATAGGGTGGGGACGTCCCCACCGATAGGGGTTGTGGCTCCGAGACCGGTGATCACTACTTTGCGCGCCATCATCAAACTCTCTACTGGGCGGTAAAAAAATTGTGGGGGTCGGCTTCACGTACCGACCCGTGCGTGTGGCTTGCCCACATGACGGTGTGCCGCACCGAGGGTGCGACGAAACTGCTTAGGCCTGTGCTGCGGCGATGAAGTTCACTGCGTCGCCCACGGTCTTCAGGTTCTTGACCTCTTCGTCCGGGATCTTCACCTCGAACTTGTCTTCTGCCTCAACGACGATGGTCATCATCGAGATCGAGTCGATGTCCAGGTCTTCGGTGAAGGACTTGTCCATCTGCACGTCTGCAACGTCCAGGCCGGTCTCGGCGTTAACGATTTCGGCGAGGCCCGCCAGGATTTCTTCGGTGCTAGCCATGGAATGGCTCCTTTTCTGATTGTGCCGGATGATTCCGGCCATTGTGTGTGGCGCGCACCCGGTGTCGGGCGGTGCCGGTCTTAGTAAAATTTTACGCGCTGTTTCGCGTCGGCTTTCGCCTTCGGTTTAAAGCTTAGGGCAGGAGGACTACTTGAGCGCCGAAGACAAGCCCGGCACCAAAACCAATCTGCAAAGCAAATTTGCCCGAAAGCTGCGGATGCGCTTTGCGCATGCGGTCCATCGCCATCGGAATGGAGGCCGCAGAGGTGTTCCCGTTTTCGGCAATATCCCGGGCGACGAGTACCGTGTCGGGAAGTTTCAGTTGCTTGGCCAGCTCATCAATAATGCGCATATTCGCCTGATGTGGGATGAAGGCGGCCAAATCCTCGGCTTTAAGTCCGGCCTCGGCTAACGCCTCACGGGCCATCTTCGCCATTTCCCACACCGCCCAGCGGAACACCGTCTGGCCATCTTGGCGCAGCGTCGGCCACGGGTTAGCCAGCTCCTCAAGCGGTTCATCAACCGCCGATTCCAATAGCTCATTGGCGCCGAGCAACGAATCGCGCAATTCAAGTTGTGAGTGGGTCATGCTGATTGCGTTCCATTTGGACCCATCCGAGCCCCACACCGACGGGGAAATCCCCGGAACCGGTGACGCGCCGACGATCACCGCTCCGGCACCATCGCCAAGCAGGAAGGAAATGGTGCGCTCAGTATTGTCGATGTAATCCGAGAGCTTCTCTACACCGACCACCAACACGTGCTGAGCCAGCCCGGAGCGAACCAACGCGTCCGCCTGAGCGATCGCATAACAGTACCCGGCACACGCCGCGGAAATGTCATAGGCCGGAGCCGGGGTGGCGCCGAGCCGGTCGGCAAGCGCTGCGGCCGCCGACGGGGTGGCGTGCGGGAAGGTCACCGTCGCCACGATGACCGTATCAAGCTGCGCGGCACTAATTCCGGCGTCTTCAAGGGCCGCTTGCGCCGCGCCCAGAGCCATATCCAGCACCGAGGTGTTCGCGTCGGCGCGGTGCCGGGTGATGATGCCGGTGCGCTGGCGGATCCACTCATCGGAGGAGTCGATCCACTGGCAGACATCGTCATTGGTCACCACCACATCGGGGCGGAATGACCCGGTGCCCAGAATCGCGCTATACGCGTTCGGGGTGGGGGTAAGTAGCTGCGGGCTCATGAGGGTTCCTAGTGCCCGGCGTGCTCGGCGATAAATTCGCGGGCGGCATCCAACTCTGCCGGGCTTTTCAGCGCGAGGGTTTTCACGCCCTTCAGTCCGCGGCGGGCCAGACCCACCAGGGTTCCGGCCGGAGCAAGTTCTAGCACTCCGGTGACGCCTTGGGCGGCCAGGGTTTCCATGCACAGGTCCCAACGCACCGGGCGGGAGACCTGAGCGACCAAGGATGCGAGGTTCGCGGCACCATCGGTCACGGGCGCGCCATCAAAGTTGGAGAGCAATGTCAGTTGTGGGTTTTGCGGTGACAGACTGGAGGATAGGTCTTGAAGAACCCCCACTGCCGGCTGCATGTGGCTGGTGTGGAAGGCGCCTGCGACCTTCAACGGGATCACTCGGGCCTTCGCTGGTGGGTTGGCCACCAGGGCTTCAAGCTGCTCTAGGGTGCCGGCCGCGACCGTTTGTCCGCCGCCGTTGGCGTTGGCTGGGGTCAAGCCGAGCTCACTGAGCTTGGCGAGGACCTCGTCCGGGTCTCCGCCAAGTACCGCGGCCATGCCGGTGGGGGTGGTGGCTGCGGCCTGAGCCATGGCGTTGGCGCGTTCCCGCACAAAAGTCAGCGCATCGGTTTCGCTCAATGCGCCGGCTAAGGCGGAGGCGGTAATTTCGCCGACCGAGTGTCCGGCAAGGATCGCACCGGCAGGCAAGGAATCGCCAAACAGTGCACGGGCGCTCACCAGCCCGGCGGCGACGATCAAGGGCTGCGCGACGGCGGTGTCCTTGATGGTCTCCTCGTCGGAGGTGGTTCCGTGGGCGAGAAGATCGCGCCCGGTGATGTCGCCCAGCGCCGTTAAATGGTCGCGAACGCCATCAACTTCGAGCCAGTCGGTGAGAAAACCTGGGGTCTGGGAGCCCTGTCCGGGGCAAACGATTGCTAACACTCTTACAGCTTTCCAAATAGTTGTGGCTTCACGCGCGGTATTTGCGTACCAAGCTCGCGGTGCCTCTTTGTAGGAACTCTACAAAAGCTTAGCGTAACCCGAAGATGAAAACCCATGTAAAGCGCCTGTGTTGCGGTTCGGGGACTGTGTGTTCCCCATAAAATTGGCTGGTTTAGCCCGGTTCGTTCAGCCGGCCCAGTACCAGTGCGCTGTGCAGCACAAATGCGTCACGCGCCACCAAGGGATCCCAACCGGTTACCTCGGAAACACGCTTGAGCCGGTAACGCACGGTATTGGCGTGCACAAAAAGTTCTCGCGCGGTGCCCTCCAGCGAGTGGCCGAGCGCAAGGTAACTGGACAGCGTCTGCAGCAGCCCGTTTCCGGCGTGCACCAGTGGCTGATAAACGCGTTCGATGAGCGCGGTGCGCGCCAGCGGGTCACCGTTAAACACCCGTTCGGGCCACAGGTCATCGGCGTCTACCGGCACCGGCGCCTGCTCCCAGGCGCGGGCCGCGCCGTAGCCTGCCACCGCGGCGCTCGCGGCGGTATGCATCTGGCTGACGGTGCTCGCCAGCGGGGAATAGACGATCGGCCCGGGCCCGAAGAACCGGGCAAAGCGGGTGAGGTCCGCTTCCTCAAATTTGGTGTCCGAAAGCATCAGGATCGCCCGATCTCCGAGCACCCCCACCAGCGAGTCGCTGGCGTAGCGTTGCGCCACTCGGCGCAGCGCCGCGACGAAGGTGACCGAGCTGGACGCCGGGGTCGTGCCGACCATGATGCGAATGTTCTTTTGTGACTTCCAGCCGATCGCCGCGATACGGGAGGACAGCGAGTCCTGAGATTCGCCATGCAGTACCGCATCGACCACGTGCGCTTCTAGCCGGGAATCCCAGGCGCCGCGGGTCTCGGCGGCCCGCGCATACACATCGGCGGCGGCGAAGGCCACCTCGCGGGAGTAGCGAAGTACCGCCTCGCGCAGTTGTGCCTGTTCGTTCTCGGCCGCGATATCCGGCACCTGGGATTCGACAACCTCCACGATGGTGCGCAGCAACGCCAACGCTTTTTGCAGCGAGATGGAGCGGGTCAGCTCGCTCGGGGCGGCGCCAAAGACGTCGTTCATCACCCAAGCCGGGGTGGATTCGGGCTCCTCGTACCAGGTGACAAAGGTGGAGATGCCCTTTTGCGCGACGAGCCCCAGGGCCGCGCGTTCGGCCGGTTCTAAGGAGCGGTACCAGGGTAGCGATTGGTCCAGGTATTTCAGCGCCGTGGTGGACAGCACGCCCAGATGGCTTTTGAGCCGGCGAATAGTTTCTGCGGTGGGCTTGGGCACTCGCACAGCGCGCGAGCGCACACCCGATGTGGGCTCGACCTGAGGACTCATGGTTTCAAGCATACGCAAAAAATGTGCCTACGCGCCGGTAGTTAAATGCGGCGGGCGCCAAGCCACCGGTGAAAGGTGGCTTGGCGCCCGCCAAACAAACAAGAACTAGCTCCGCGTGACTTACGCGTCGCCGCCCGCGTTACCGGAAGTTCCGGCATTTGGGTTGTTCAGGTCGTACTTTGCGTGAGCCTTTACCGCGGTATCGGCCGGGATCTCGCCGCGTTCTGCCAGCGAGGCCAAGGTCTTGACCACCAGGGTGTGCGAGTCGATCTTGAAGAACCGGCGCGCCGCGGCACGGGTGTCGGAGAAGCCGAATCCGTCCGCGCCCAAGGTGTGGAATTCACCGGGCACGTAAGGGCGGATCTGCTCCGGCACCGCACGCATGTAGTCGGTGGTGGCGATGACCGGACCGGTGGTGGACTGCAACTTGGAGGTCACAAACGGTACCGGGCGAGCCTTGGACGGATCGACGAGCACCTTCTCATCGGCGATCTGGCCCTCGCGCGCCAACTCGTTCCAGGAGGTGACCGACCAGACATCGGCGGACACGCCCCACTCCTCGGCCAGGATCTGCTGGGCCTCGATAGCCCACGCCAGCGCCACGCCGGAGGCGAGCAGCTGGGCGCGTGGCCCATCGGTGGTCGCTTCCTTCAGCAGGTAGATACCCTTTACGATGCCCTCAACGTCGACGTTTTCAGGCTCGGCAGGCTGGCTGATCGGCTCGTTGTACACGGTGATGTAGTACATCACGTTGGGATCCGAGTGCGTGCCCCCGTACATGCGCTCAAGGCCCGAGCGCATGATGTGCCCGATCTCGTAACCGTAGGCCGGGTCGTAGGCGACCACTGCCGGGTTGGTGGCGGCAAGCAACGGCGAGTGGCCGTCCGCGTGCTGCAAACCTTCACCGGTCAGCGTGGTGCGTCCTGCGGTGGCGCCGATGATGAAGCCACGGGTCATCTGGTCCGCGGCGGCCCAGAACTGGTCGCCGGTGCGCTGGAAACCGAACATCGAGTAGAACACGTAGATCGGGATCAACGGTTCATCGTGCGTGGAGTAGCTGGTGCCGGCGGCGGTGAAGGCCGCCACGGCGCCTGCCTCGTTGATGCCCGGGTGGATCAGCTGACCGCTGGCCGACTCCTTGTACGCCAACACCAGATCACGGTCTACCGACAGGTAATTCTGTCCGGCAGGGTTGTAGATCTTGGCGGTAGGGAAGAAGGAGTCCATGCCGAAGGTGCGCGACTCATCGGGCACGATCGGCACGATGCGGTGACCGAAGTCCTTGTCACGCATCAGGTCCTTGAGCAGACGCACAAAGGCCATGGTGGTGGCGGCCTGCTGCTTGCCCGAACCACGCTTAGCGAAGGCGTACGCCTTATCGCCTGGCAGGTGGATCTTGGAGCTGGTTTCCTTACGGCGCGTTGGCACCGCGCCGCCCAGTTCGCTGCGGCGTTCCATCATGTACTTGTACTCCGCCGAGTCGTTGCCCGGGTGGTAGTACGGCGGCATGTATGGATCGGCTTCGAGCTGCTCGTCGGTGATCGGGATGCGCAGGTGATCGCGGAAGCCCTTGAGGTCCTCCAAGGTCAGCTTCTTCATCTGGTGGGTCGCGTTACGCGCCTCGAAGTGCGTGCCCAGGCCGTAGCCCTTGACCGTCTTGGCCAGGATGACCGTTGGCTTGCCCTTAAACTCGGTGGCTGCCTTATAGGCCGCGTAGACCTTGTGGTAGTCGTGACCGCCGCGCTTCAGGTTCCAGATCTCGTCGTCGGTCATATCCGCGACGAGTTCCTTGGTTTCTGGACGCTGACCGAAGAAGTGCTCGCGAACGAAAGCACCGGACTCGGCCTTGTAGGTCTGGTAGTCGCCATCCGGGGTCTGGTTCATCACGTCGACCAGGGCGCCATTTGGATCTTCTTCGAGCAGGGCATCCCACTCGCGACCCCAAACCACCTTGATGACGTTCCAGCCCGCACCGCGGAAGAAAGCCTCAAGTTCCTGCATGATCTTGCCGTTACCGCGGACCGGACCGTCGAGGCGCTGCAGGTTGCAGTTGATCACGAAGGTCAGGTTGTCCAGCTTCTCGTTGGCAGCAAGCTGCAAGAAGCCGCGTGACTCTGGCTCGTCCATTTCGCCGTCGCCCAGGTAGGCCCAGACGTGCTGGTCGGAAGTGTCCTTGATGCCACGGTTGTGGATGTAGCGGTTCAGCTGTGCCTGGTAGATGGCGTTGGCTGGGCCGATCCCCATCGACACGGTCGGGAACTGCCAGAAGTCTGGCATCGAACGCGGGTGTGGGTAGGAAGGTAGTGCGTGGCCTTCTTTGGACTTCTCCTGGCGGAAGCCGTCCATATCTTCTTCGCTCAAGCGTCCTTCGAGGAAGGCGCGGGCGTACATGCCGGGGGATGCGTGGCCCTGGAAGAAGACCTGATCGCCGCCGCCCGGGTGGTCCTTGCCGCGGAAGAAGTGGTTAAAGCCAACCTCGTACAAGGTGGCTGCGCCTGCGTAGGTGGAGATGTGTCCGCCGACGCCGACGCCTGGGCGCTGGCCGCGGTGCACCATGATGGCTGCGTTCCAGCGCATGTACGCGCGGAAACGGCGTTCTACGGACTCATCGCCCGGGAATTCTGGTTCCTGATCCACCGGAATCGTGTTCACGTAGTCGGTGGTGGTCACCATGGGGACGCCAACGGACTTGGCGCCGGCACGCTGCAACAGCGAGCGGATGATGAACTGAGCACGTTCGGTGCCCTGGGATTCGACCAGTGAGTCGAATGAGTCCAACCATTCCTGAGTTTCCTCAGGATCCCGATCAGAAAGCTGGTAAGTCAAACCACTACGGATCTGGGAGATGTGTTCCTCTACAGCCACGGAAGCTCCTTGATTGAATTGCGGCTCCGGCACGTTGGTCTGAGTTTCGGACCGTGTGACGGGTTGGGACTACGAGAGCGGCGCGCTTGAGTGACGTGTGCGTCTCGTTTCAACCCATACTCTAGTTCTTATAGGGATGTGAAAAGTACAGTTTTTTGACGCAAAAAGCCCTTAAATCTGACTTATAGAGTGACATATGCAACTCGGTACAGGAGCTAGGTACATAATGCTCATGTAAGGATGAGGTGAGTCACGAGTTCACGCGATAGAATTACCGGCGTGTTACGTCCTTAGCGCTTGAATGGGAAGACAAAAGAGTGTTTTGTTGTTAGTAACGCTTTGTAACAGCAGGAGGAATGAAGTGAGCGACGCCGTATCGGCAAACCTGGAACCCGCGAAGAACTTGGGTTTCAAAGATGAAGACCTTATTCAGGAACTGGGCTATGACGAAGACGTGGACTTCGGTCTTCGTGATGCTATCGAGGACCTGATCGGTTCAGATTTGCTCACCGAAGAAGACCACGACGTAGTCGACGCAGTCATTTTCTGGTGGCGCGACGGCGACGGAGACTTAGTCGACGCTCTGATGGATTCATTGGAATGCCTTGATGAAGGTGGCATTGTTTGGCTACTTACCCCTAAACAGGGTCGTAGCGGACACGTGTCCCCAACCCAGATTCAACAGGATGCTCCCACCGCGGGGCTTCATGTCACTACAACTGAGGGTGTCTCAGAGGATTGGTCCGCCATCCGTCTAGCACCACGCAAGAAGCACTAATGATCGAAACAGGTTCACGCCTGTTCGATTTCTCGCTGGAAAACCAGTACGGCGAAACTATCACCAGCACCCAGCTCGCTTCGGGCAGGGTGCTGGTGGTTTTTTACCCCTGGGCATTTTCCCGCGTCTGCGGATCTGAACTGGCACAAATTCAAGAACATCACCAAGAGTTTCTCGACGCGAACGTACGGGTGGTGGCGATCTCCGTGGACCATAAGTTCACGCTGCGTAGCTACGCCGAACAGCTTGGCGTCGAGTTTGAACTGCTCGCCGATTTCTGGCCGCACGGTGCGGTCGCCAAGGCGGCCGGCGCATTTGATGAGGCTAAGGGAGTGGCTACACGCCTCTCGCTGTACCTGATCGACGGGGTGGTGCGCCACGTTTTTAGTAGTCCAATGACCGAGCCGCGCAGCCTGAAGGCATATCAAGAGGTCATTACGAGCCTGACGTGACGTAGCTCGCCTGGCGCGTTCGGCTCTCGATTTGCGCGAAGAGAAAATAACCGGTAAATTTATCTCTCGTTGGCTTGGAGAAATGCAAGACAGCATAAAGGTTTGGGCCTTTAGCTCAGCTGGTAGAGCGTCACGTTTACACCGTGAATGTCATCGGTTCGATCCCGGTAGGGCCCACCAAGCAAAACCCGCTACACTTCATCTTCGGATGAGGGGAAGCGGGTTTTTTGTTGTGCGCTGTCCGGCGCTAAACGAAGAGGTGTTCACCTACTTCGTGGTGCGGCTCCCGGCTAGAAAACCGGTTCTCGGCCTGAGCCAAGCGGACGTTTGTGGACGGAGTCTGCCACGTAGGTCTAGCCCAGGGGCCGCACATCGGGGGACCGTCACAAAATTCAGTGGAATAGGTTCCGCCTCGGCATGGTTGTCGCCAGAGAGCATCTGTATTTTTTCTGCAGGGTAGATTCTGCAAAACTACAAACTTAAGGAAACGATTTGCCTGTTCCGTTGAGCATTCTTGATCTTGCCTCTATCTCTGAAGGCTCCACGGCGCGCGAGGGGATTGCCGCGTCGATGAAAAGCGCCCGCCTGGCGGATGAGCTTGGCTACCATCGGCTGTGGTTTGCCGAACACCACAACACGGCAAATCTTGCGTCCAGCGCCACCGCGTTGCTCATTTCACAGGCCGCCTCGGTCACCGAACGGATCCGGGTGGGTTCTGGTGGTGTGATGTTGCCTAACCATGCTCCGCTAATGGTCGCCGAGCAGTACGGAACCTTGGCTAACATTCATGGTGATCGGATAGACTTGGGCCTTGGCCGCGCACCAGGAACAGACGGTATGACCGCGCAGGCGCTGAGTCGCTCGTCGGCCGAGCCGCAAGAGTTTGCGCGGAGCATTTATGACCTGCAGGGCTGGTTCGGGCAAACCGGCACGGCCCACAGCATGCCGATTGTCTCTGCCGTATCAGCCGGTATGAACGTGCCGATTTGGGTGCTTGGCTCCACGGTTAACGGTGCGTCTATTGCCGGTCAATTGGGTTTGCCATTTTCTATCGCGTCGCACTTCGCTCCGGATCAGCTTGACCACGCGCTGAAGGTTTACCGAGACGCGTTTAATCCGCAGGCGGTGACGGCCCAGATCGACAAGCCCTACGTGATGGCTGGTATCAACGTGATGGTCGCGGACACCGACGATCAGGCTGCGCGGGAATTCACGGTGATCGAGCAGATGTTCCAGGATGTTCAGCGCGGAAAATCGCGCAAGCTGCAGCCTCCGGTAGACCCTGAAACGCTGGCAAGTCATGGAGGTGGCGAAAACCCGATGCTGAAGATCAAGGCGGTGGGCGCTGCGCCGAAGGTCAAAGCCGAGCTGGAGGCGTTTGTGCAGCGAACCGGTGCCGACGAACTTATTACGACGACCTATGCCTTCGATCCATCCGTGCGCGAGCACTCGCTGAAACTTCTAGCGCAGCTCTGGTTCTAGACTTTCACGCAATAGTGCATCTGCCGCGGGCGAAGATCGAAACGCCGGGCGAGAGATGCAGGTCACTGCGTTCTGATTTGCGCCGATGAGTTTTCACCAGTAAAGTTATTCCCTGTTGGCAAGAAGTTATTTCTTCGCTCAACGATGGTAAGGGCCTTTAGCTCAGCTGGTAGAGCGTCACGTTTACACCGTGAATGTCATCGGTTCGATCCCGGTAGGGCCCACCAAGCAAAACCCGCTTCACCTCATCTTCGGATGTGGGGGAAGCGGGTTTTTTGTTTTGCGCACAGACGGTGTGAATCTAACTTAATCTCGCCAGAGGCCCACGTAGCCGACCCAGGGTTTGCCGGTGGTGTATCCGCGCTGGGCATCGGGGTCGTAGGTACAGGAAGACTCGCTGACCCGAACGCCGTTATTTTTGACGACATAATTGACGGTGGTGACCGTGCGCCAAACTTCACATGCCTGTTGGTTTGCGAAGAAGACCCGTGATGATCCTGCGAAACTTCCTGCGTTAGCGGCCGGCGCCGCGACGAATCCGGCGCCACCGATCAGTCCCAGGGACAGTGCTGTTGCGACGATTCTACGATTGATCTTCATAGTTGCCTTTACCTTGGTTGAAGTTCTAGCTAATGGATGGTTTAACCATTGCATGGACTGAAGTCATCATTCAACCCTGAAATCATTTCTTAACTCTCGTATTACGCCTAGCCAAGACGTCAATAAGGAATGTCGCTCGATGTGGCGGAATAGTTGAAGCATCTAAGCGGTGTCTCGTTTTAAACGTTTTTGGTGGTGGAAGACGCTTGAATCTCTGCGCCGAAGGTACCTAGCTTTTCTGGCTGAAAATGATACTCAATGCGTAGCGGGAAACTATAGCAGGGTGAAATTGCTATTTCTTTTTTGCATGGGAAACTGAAGTCATGACTGCTCCCGAAGAAAACGTATGGATCGCCGCCACGCGAGCGAATCCCGAACACTCGCAGAACTTTGCGCAACGCTGGCGGACCTTCGCTCAGGAAGGCCGCGATATTTTTGGTGAGGCGCGAGCCATCGATGCGATGGCAGATCGCGGCAGTCGAATCCTTGATGCCGGATGCGGTACCGGCCGAATCGGCGGCTGGTTGGCCGAACGCGGGCATCAGGTCGTAGGAATCGACCTTGATGAGCACCTGATCGATGTGGCCCGCGAGGATTACCCGCAGGCGCGCTGGGAGGTTGGCAATCTGGCTGACTTCACGCTCAGCGAGGATTCTTCAGCCGCACTTGAGTTCGATGTGATCGTCTCGGCCGGAAATGTACTCACCTTCTTATCCCAATCTGAGCGCTTGCCAGCATTAGTGAAACTGCGTGAGCATTTGGCCACCGATGGACGCCTGGTGGTGGGTTTCGGCGCGGGACGCGACTACGAGTTCGCCGACTTTGAAGCCGATGCAGCTGTTGCGGGTCTCGAACTCCAGCAGCGCTTCTCCACTTGGCAGTTCCACCGTCCGGCTGATGACTTCCTCGTGGCGGTGCTCGGCCGCGCCGACTAAGCGCGGAGGAGGATTACGCCTTGACGCGTAGCCGCCACAGCGAGGTGACTTCCCGCGAACGTGCTGCATGGAGGATGTCAGCATCGTCCTTGGCGCGCCCGTGCGTTGGCAGGGTGTCGAGCCTGTCGACCACTTCTAGGCCTGCGTCGTCGATGGCATCAAGGAGCAGGTGGCGACTGCGCAGGCCCAACAGTTCGGCCAAATCAGAAATGATCAGCCAGCCTTCGCCGTGCGTTGTGAGGTGTTCGGGCAATCCGCGTAGGAACTGTAAGAGCATCTTGCTTCCCGGATCGTACACGGCAGCATCCAGTGTGGTCGGTGCGCTTCCAGGCAACCAGGGCGGATTGCAGATCACCAGGGGCGCGCGGCCTGCGGGGAACATGCTGGTCAGTTCGGCGCGGGCGGAATCGTCGATGGCCAGGCGCGCGAAGTTGTCGTTAGCGCAATCTACCGCTCGCTGATGGATGTCGGTGCCGATCACGGTCTTCACCCCGCGGGCCACCAAGATGGCTGCCAGCACCCCGGTGCCGGTGCCAATATCAAAGGCTAGCTCGGTGGTGTTCAGTGGCGCCTTGGCAACCAGATCAACATACTCGTGCCGGGTGGGCAAAAATGTGCCGTAGCCGGGGTGGATCTTTTGGCCTAGTGCTGGCACCTCGACGCCGTTGATGTACCACTGGTAGGCGCTGAGCACGCCGGTGAGTTCTTGCAGGCTGACTACGGCACGCGTCGCAGTGGACCCAGCCTGCTGCGGATAACTAAATGCTACCGCAGGGCCAATACGTGGGGCCCGGGGGAGTTCTAAGGCGGCCTCACCATCGGTAGTGTCAAGATTTAATGGAACTAATATCAGCGACATCATGCGCGAGCGTTGAGCTCGCCCCTGACGGATTGCGTAGAACTTCTCTGCGTCGGTTTGGGTTTTGCGCGACGTCTTGCCGGTGGCCGCCTTGGACAGGCGGCGATCGATGGCCGATAACATTTGCTTGGCATTGTGGAAGTCTCCCAACCAAAGCATGGCGGTGCCACGCGCCGCGTTGCGCATGGCGGCATCGGCGGTGAGCCGGTCATCAACGACCACCACATTTTTAGGTGCGGGGCGCGCATTGGCAGACCACCAGTGGGCGGAAGTGTGAGTTCCTTGGTGTTCCCAGCTCAGAGTTTGGTCGGCAATGTTGGGGGAGTGCTCGATGGCGGTGTACCTCGTTGAGTCGTGGCGCTCACCCGATGTCTGACCGCGCGTGAGCGATGGTGTTGCGAAGTCTAGTAATGACAATGATACGGAGTTTTCCGCTAGCGCTGGTGCAGTACGAGCACCTCTAGCGTGTACGACTCCTGAGTGCTATCTTTAACTTTGTAATGCAAAGTACTTTTCATCACGAATAACTTTGTGGCTCTACCGAGTCGCCCGATGAAAGAGAGAGCAGACCATGAGCAACGACAACACGCCAGAAACGGATCCGGCGCGGATCTTGGATGATATCGAGGCTAATGCGCGTCAAACACGTCAGGCCATGAGCCCGAACCAGCTGCTTCTCTTTTCGCTCTGGGGCGGCGCCTGGGTGATCGCGTTCATCGCGGTCTTCCTCACCTTTGCTCCGGTTGCTGCGCCGTTGCTGCCGAGATTTCTCGGCGTCGGCATTGGGGTATTCGCCTTTGTGCTGGCCATCGTGCTTTCCGCGGTGCACTCGGCCAAACGTGGCTCCGGAACGAAGGGGCCATCAATGGTAGAAGGTGCCATTTACGGCAACACCTTCACGCTAGGAATCATCTTTGCCGGCTTGCTCGGATGGCGGCTGCACGCGGCGGGCCTAGATTCCATGGGACTGCTGACCTTCGCGCTCGGCGCACTGTGCTTGGTGGTGGGGGTGTTGGTAATCGCCGGATCGTTGATCTTCAATGATCGAACACAATTGATTTTTGGGGCATGGATCTTAGTAATTGGAATGCTTTCACTGGCAGTGCCGGCGCCCTACAATTTGCTGGCCGGCGCGGTGGGAGGACTGGGGTTGATAGTGCTCGGGTTGCTGCACGGACTGAAGCCAGCATTGGTCGCAGGTGAGGTGGTTGAAGGTGGGCATGCACGAGCTTGATCCAGTCATTCATGCACAGGCGCGCCTGCGCACGGTCACGGTGCTCGACACGCTTCGGGTCGGAGACCGAATCTCATTTCCCAAACTCCAGGGGCTGCTTGCGATGACCTCGGGTAATCTGGCGACACATCTGCGCAAACTTGAAGAGAGTCAGTATGTGGCAGTGGAGAAGATTTTGGAGGGACGCAATCCGGTGACCTATGTGTGTCTCACGTCCACGGGGCGGGTAGCGTTTGAAAACTATAAATCGGCGCTACGCGAACTGCTTGACCCGGCGCGGTAAAAAGCCAAACCTTAGCGCATACTTGCACGATTGCAAGACCTAGAAATCGGAGTCAGGCAAACGTAAGGTTGTGTCCAGCTAGCTCCAAAAATTGGCAGGTAGCGTCGGTTAGGTAAGTTGTTCGATCAAGCGACAGGAGATCATCTGATGGGTTTGGGCGATAAGTTTAAGAACAAGGCTCAGGAAGCAAGCGGCAAGGTCAAGGAGACCGTAGGCGATGCGACCAACAATGAGAGCCTGCAGGCCGAAGGCGTGAAGGATCAGGCAGCAGCCAAGGCCAAACAGGCCGGCGAAGCAGTCAAGGACGCAGCTAAAGACGTTCGCGACGATCTGAACAAGTAAAAGTTTTCCGTCCAAAGGCACCCACCAATTCGGTGGGTGCCTTTGGTGCGTGCGGGCATTGACAGTTAGCGGGCAGTAGTTAGTTGATGTAGTGCCCGGATTACCGGCAGCGAACTGTCTTCCTCCGCTTCCAGTTGCTTCGCAAGATGTGCAGCGCGCACCGCGTATTTATCGGTAGCCAGCGTCTCATCTATGGCTGCGAGCAGTCTTTCGACGCTCAGCTCTTTGTATTTGATCGGCTCCACTCCTGCGCCTAAGGCGTGCACGCGTGCCGCCCAGAAGGGCTGATCGGTGAAGATTGGCACGCTAATCGTTGGCACGCCGGCGCGTAGTCCGGAGGCCGTAGTGCCTGCCCCGGCGTGATGAATGACCGCGGCCATCTGCGGAAATAGCCACTGGTGGTCGGTGCCGCCGATGCCCAAGATGTTCGGCTCGTTGATTCCGGGGGCGCCTTGTAGGATGAACCGCCGGTCACTGCGGGTAGCCACCTCGTGCATGAAATCCGCATCCATTGCCGCGGTGCTGCCAAAACCAAGGTAGACCGGTGGCGGGCCATCGGCGAGAAAGTCGAGAAGCTCGGTTGGGGCGGTCCAATCGCTATCGTGTTGCGGCCACCAGTAGCCGCAGGTGCTCATCGCCGGGCGCCAGTCCTTTGGTCGCGGAACCAGCAATGGGCTGAAGCCGTGCAGGATCGGCGCGTCTTTGCTCCTGCGTTGCCGCTCGGAGGCGGTCCGACTGCGCGGTGGCAAGCTAAGTTCGGAACGCAGCCGGTTAACTGGCGGATCGTAGGGGGCTTTGCTGGCACCAATGAGCGAGCCAAGGAGCTTGTTGCCCACAGCTCCAAAATTGCGCGCGGTGCCTAACACCATGGGTGCGTAGGCCCCGCTCGGCTCGGTTGGCTGCAGGTGAGCGCCGATGACTGGAATCTGTAGCGCCTCGGCGACATCGTAGGCAAATGGTGCGACAGAATTGGCCATGATCACCTCCGCTCCCTGCTCGGCGGCTCGCAGCGTTCCGGTGGCAGCGGACTCAAAATAGGCTTGCAATTCACGCATATACCAGCGCAATTTTTTGGCGCCAGCTTTCTGGCCCGGGGCTGTGGGGTTCACCAGTTCATTCATGGAGCCGGGCAGTTCGTGGAAGGTGGCGCCGGCGCGGGTGACCAGTGGTGCGTATTCCATGTTGGCCGCGATCGACACCTCAAAACCGTGAGTGCCCAGTTTGGCGGCGAGTCCCGCCATGGGTGCTACGTCGCCACGAGTTCCAGGGGTGATCATGAGTACACGCATTTTCTCTCCAGCCTATTAATAGCGATCACTGTTCGCAATTAAGTATATAGTCTAATGGTGTCAGCGGAACACCACCAAGGACGGCAGGAGAATTCTAGAGTGCCGAAGCAAAAAAAGCAGGAAGCCGGCGCGACTTTAGAGCGTAGCGCCAGGGGTCCCAAACCGGCGCACTCACGCGAAAAGATCGCACGGGTGGCCGTTGAGCTGGCTGACGAGCGAGGTCTGGACGCGGTGTCCATCAGAGCCGTCGCCCAACAAATCGGCGCGGGGGCCGCCTCCCTTTACCGATATGTTGATTCTTCGGACCAATTACTGGATTTGATGGTGGATCGGGTCAGCGGCGAATACGTCTTCGACGAGTTGGCCGGCAGCCCTGAAGAACAATTGCTCGCACTCGCCGCGCAGGGACGAGCGATTATGCACACCCACCGCTGGCTGGCACCACTGGTGCAGAGCACACGCGTACCAGGGCCACAGACCCTGCACTATTTAGAGTCCGCGCTGAGCGCCTTAGCGGGTACCGCATTATCTGGAACGCAAAAACTTCAAACGATCGCCATGCTGACCGCGATCACCTCCGCCTTCGTGATCAACGAACTAAGTCAGCAAGATGCGCAGCCGCGCGGTGTTATCGAACTTCAGCAGGCGCTGGCCAGCGGTCAGTACCCTTTGCTTACCGCTGCCTTCCAACAGGCGGACCCCACGGTGGACCAAGACGGAGTGTTCGGCTCACTGATCAGGAATTATCTGCGCGGAGCCGGAATCTTCGAAGCGTAATTTTAACGCTATATTGCCTCGAATCGAAATCTTCTTTACCGTCGTGACTTGGTGTGAAACGATGAACCCATCACTAGCTTTACCGACGATACGGGAGTTCATCATGGCTGCACCAGCCGAAACGACGATGGCCGAGATCAATGAACTGATCAGCCTCGATACCACCAGCCGCGACAGTAACCTGCCGCTGATCGAGCTGGTGGTGGCCAAGCTGGATGCAGCGGGAATTAGCTCGAAGTTGATCCACAACGAGGACGGCTCCAAGGCGAACCTGCTGGCCACCATACCAGCGGCCGATGGCACGCGAACCGGCGGCATCGTGCTTTCCGGGCACACCGACGTGGTCCCGGTCGACGGGCAGGACTGGTCCAGCGAGCCGTTTAGCACGCAGGTTCGTGACGGCAAGCTTTACGGACGTGGCACCTGCGATATGAAGGGTTTTATCGGGGTAATCCTGGCCAAACTGCCGGATATCACCGCGGCGAAACTATCGGAACCAATCCACCTGGCGTTGTCCTATGACGAAGAAGTCGGGTGTGTGGGAGCGGTGAGCCTGGTGGAGGAAATCACCGACCAGCAGCTGGCCCCACGCGGAGCCATCATCGGTGAACCAAGTAGCATGCGCGCGATTCGTGGGCACAAGTCCATGAACGTTTTCCAGGTGACGTTCAACGGCGTTGCCGCCCACTCTTCGCTGCCACGCGAGGGGCTAAATGCGATCTCCTACGCGTTGCGCTTTGCCAACTATGTTGAAGAGATTTCGGCCCAGCTGCGCACCGAGGGGCCGAGCGATGACGCGTTCATCGAGCCAACCACCACCATGAACGTGAACCGGTTTGACGGCGGGATCGCGGTGAACACCATCCCTTCCAAGTGCGTGGTGCACTTTGAATTCCGTTCGCTGGCAGTAGTGGACCGGGCCGCGCTGATCGCGCAGTTCCGTGATTATGCCGCGCAGCTTGACGCTGAAATGAAGCAGCTAAACTCTGCCGGCTCGGTGCACTTCGAACAGGTTGCCGGCGCCCCGGGACTGGACACGGACCGCGGCGAGCAAATCGTTGCGTTGGCCGCCGCCTGCGGTGCGATCGCCACCGATGAAAAAGTCACCTATGGCACCGAGGCGGGACTGTTCGCCGCCGCGGGGATCCCATCTATAGTGTGTGGACCTGGCGATATTGCCCAGGCCCACGCACCGGATGAATTCATTGAGCTATCCCAGATTGTTGACTGCGAAAACTTCATCCTGCGCCTGGTGCAGGAGCTCTCGGCATGAGCACCACGGCGCCACAGGCGACCCCACAACAACTAGCAATTGCTCGCAAGGCGGTGATATCTTCCTCCATCGGCGCGGCCCTGGAATGGTTCGACATCATCGTCTACGCCACCTTCGCCACAA
This sequence comes from Glutamicibacter sp. BW77, assembly GCF_002332285.1. Lineage (NCBI taxonomy): Bacteria > Bacillati > Actinomycetota > Actinomycetes > Micrococcales > Micrococcaceae > Glutamicibacter > Glutamicibacter sp. BW77. Next base: position 129,087 of record NZ_NRGT01000048.1, read on the forward strand.
CTATCGCCAAACTGTTCTACCCTGAGTCCAATGGATCCTTCGCGCTGATCCTGACCTTTGCGACCTTCGCGATTTCCTATCTGATCCGTCCACTGGGCGGAATGATCTTAGGAAGTTATGCGGATCGTAAGGGACGCAAGAAGGCGCTGACGCTGACTTTGATGCTGATGATGCTCGGCACGCTGATCATGGCCGTGGCCCCAACCTACGCGATGGTTGGAGTCTGGGGTGCGCTGATCATTTTGCTGTCGCGTCTCATTCAGGGATTCTCCGCCGGTGGCGAGTTTGGTACGGCCACCGCATTCTTGATCGAAAGCGCACCGCATAAGAAGGCGTTTTACGCCTCCTGGCAGGTGGCCGCGCAGGGCGTGTCGATGCTACTGGCCTCCGGGTTCGGTTACGTGCTGACCACACAGCTATCCCAAGAAGCGTTGGAAAGCTGGGGCTGGCGTGTGCCGTTTTTTGTTGGTCTGCTGATCGGGCCGGTGGGACTCTATATTCGTGCGCGACTCGAAGAAACCGAAGAGTTCATTTCCACCACGAAGAGCAAGTCGCCGTTGGGTGAATTGTTTAGCCAGCACTACGGCCGGCTCTTGGCCGGTTCCGCGGCCGTCGGTGTGGCAACAATTTCTGTCTACATGATCTTGTACATGCCAACCTTTGCCGTGAAAAACCTCAATATCCCGGCCGATGCCGCCTTCCTTGGCGGAGTAGTAGCCGGTGTGATCACCTTGGTGACCGTCCCGATGATCGGTCATCTGGCGGACCGGGTGGGCCCTGCCAAGGTGATGACCTGGGCGGCGGTCGGTGCCTTGGTATTGGCATGGCCACTGTTTAAGCTGATGACCAGCAATCCGAGTATCCCGGTGATGGTCCTGGTGATCGCGTTACTGGGCGTCATCATGTCCTTCTACTTCGGGCCACTGCCGGCACTGGTTTCCGCGCTCTTCCCAGCGGCGATTCGTGGGTCGGGGATCTCGGTCACCTACAACGTGGGCGTGACCCTGCTTGGCGGTATCGCACCACTGGTACTGACCTGGTTGCTAAGCATCACCGGTTCGTTGGAAACTCCGAGCCTGTACTACATGGCGATCGCAGTGATCTCCTTGGTCGGCCTGGCATTTATTCGCCTGCGGTACAAGTTGCGCTAAAAATCGCTTAAATCAAGAATGGCTTCGATCCTAAAGATCGAAGCCATTCTTATTTATCCCGTCTACCGGACTACCAGCAACACTGCGATCCAGTGGCAGGCGAAAGCCAGCACCGTACAGGCGTGGAAAAGTTCATGGAATCCGAAGACCGTCGGGACTGGGTTGGGACGTTTAGTTGCGTAGAACACCGCGCCGATCGAGTAGAACAGGCCTCCGCCTAAGACCAGCAGTAGGACCGCGGGGCTGGCTGCCCAATAAGAGGGGATGTCCATCGCTGCGCCCCAGCCAAGCAGAATGTACAGGACCACGGAGAACCAGCGTGGAGCCGCTGGCCAGAAGGTTTTGACTAGGATCCCGAGTATTGCTCCGGCCCAGATAATCGACAAGGTCAGGATCGCTTGAGAGCGGTCAAGGATTTGCACCGCAATGGGTGTGTAGGTGCCAGCGATTAACAAGAAAATATTTGCGTGATCAGCACGGCGGAACCACGCGGTGGTCTGCGCTGACCAATTTCCACGGTGATACATCGCCGAGGTGGCGAAGAGCGTGATGGAGGTCAGTGCGAAAACCGCGGCGGACCACTCGGCGGCCGGTCCCTGGGCCAAGACCACAATCAGTAGGCCCAAGATAATCACCAGCGGGCTGACCCAGGCATGAATCATTCCACGCCACAGCGTACGTTCGGTTCCCGGAGTTGGCTGCCACCGGGAGCGAGATCTTATCGGCTCGGTGGCGTCGGAGGCGGTGTTTGTCATGTGCTTCCTTAGAGCTGGCCAAAATGTCTGCTGGTTCAAATCTTACTGGAGTCAGTGAAGCACCCTGTTGAATTTTGACACCGTACTCAGGTGCTCTGTTGTCTTTAGTTACGGGGGCTCAGCTTGAATGCCGCGTGGTTTCAAATTTTGGGGGAGAGGCGGGGTAAGCTCCTATTTGGTTGAAGATCGCATGATATTCCGGCTCTTTAACATCATTATTCATTCGCATCACTTGGGGAGTTTTATGCTGCGCCGTGTCTTGGCTATGTTCGCGATTGGTGCGTTGGCACTAACTGGCTGCGCAAGTGCTGGTGATAGAGAGCAGGCAACTGCCGAGTTTAGCCAAAGCTATGTCCCACTTGATCAATACTTCGTGGCCGATCTGGCTTCAACGGGCTCTAAGAAGATCAAACCAGGCGCCAAGCTCACCGGGCCGAAAGCAATGGCTGTGTTGAACTCGTTGCCGGTGAAAGGTAAGGCCCCGGCTACCGGATATAACCGAAATAAGAAGTTCGGTAACGGGTGGAAAGACTTTGATAAGGATAAGTGCGACGAACGCCAAGATACGTTGTCTCGCGATATGTCCAAGGTGAAGTTCAAAGACCGTAAGAAGTGCACTGTGCGCTCCGGAACTTTGCAAGATAGCTACACCGGTAAGCGCATTAACTGGAAAGTGAATTCCGGTTCGGTCGATATCGACCACGTGGTTGCGCTGAAAAACGCCTGGATCTCCGGTGGGCAGAAGCTGTCGCAGGCACAACGTCAGTCGTTGGCTAACGACCCGTTGAATTTGATGGCTTCCTCGGCTTCTGCGAATCGGCAGAAGGGTGCTAAGAACACTGCCGAGTGGCTACCGAAAAATAAATCCTTCCGCTGCCAGTATGTGGCTACCCAGGTCAGCGTCAAGAAGAAGTACGCGCTTTCGGTGACCAAGGCCGAGAAGAACGCCATGAAAAAGGTGCTCAACACCTGCAAGAACCAAAAGTCCGCCAAGGTGAAACCGATCAAACCCGGTGGAAGCAAAGACAGTTCTAAGCCGAAAACTCCGAAAAAAATCCAGAGCCATTACGTTAAGGGCACCGTACATCCGGGAGCGTTCTGCAAGAGCGTAGATAAGTCTAAAAAGGGTAAGTCGAAAACTGGTAAGACCTACACCTGTAAGAGTTCCAAGACCGACAGTCGTTTGCGCTGGCGAGTCTAGCTGACAAAGAGGATGGCCC
>NZ_NRGT01000049.1:0-8054 GCF_002332285.1 Glutamicibacter sp. BW77
TGCGAACAATGCAGGGAACCGCCGTTCGGCACCGATTGGAAGGCCGTTGAGTCGGAGGTTAAGAACGAGCACGCGCGCGGGGGACAGGGCCGCTTCGCTCCGGGGCTGCCGTCAGTCGGAGATGCGGCGATGTTGTTCCTGCTGCACGTGGCCTCGAAGATGCGCGACGTCGACGAAACTGGTCGTGGTGGCAAGGCCGGCATCGTCCTCAATGGTTCGCCGCTGTTCAACGGCAGTGCGGGGTCGGGTCCCTCAGAGATCCGGGGTCACATGCTGGAGAGCGACCTCGTCGAGTCCATCATCGCGCTGCCGAGCGACATGTTCTATAACACGGGTATCGCAACTTACCTGTGGATCCTTTCGAACGCAAAGCCCGACGATCGGAAAGGCAAGATCCAGCTCATCGACGCCACCGGTTTGGGCTCGAAGCTGCGCAAGTCCATTGGCTCCAAGCGGGTCGAGATCTCGGAGAAGAACTGCGAGGCGATCGTTAAAGCCTTCGCCGGGACTCAGAACGAGGACGACACGTCCGCTGTGCCGGTGAAAGTATTCTCAAACCGTGACTTCGCCTACTGGACGGTCACGGTCGAGCGTCCGCTCCAGTTGCGTTTCCAATGCACCCCCGAGACGATCAGCGCCGTGACCGAGCACAAGACGCTCGGCAAGATCGATGGACTCGTCGAAGCGCTCGAGGCGTTCGGTGACGAGGCGTACCTCAACCGCGAGAAGTTCAACAAAGAGCTCGGCAAGCACCTCGGTGATCAGGGGCTCGTCCTGACCACTGCACAGCGCAAGACACTATGGCAGTCTCTCGGAGTCAACGACAAGACTGCCGACTACTGCCGTGTCTCAACGGGGAAGAACAAAGGTGACATCGAGCCCGACCCGGCGCTGCGCGACACCGAAAACGTTCCCTTTGGTTGGGGTGGTCATCCCAAGACGCATGAAGCACTTAAGGAGACTGGACAGGCGTACTTCGAGGCCGAGGTGAAGCCCCACGTCGACGACGCCTGGATCGACTGGAACAAGACAAAGACCGGCTACGAAATCCCGTTTACCCGGCACTTCTACACCTACGAGCCTCCAAGGCTATTGGCGGAGATCGACGCCGATCTTGAGCGCGTCGTCGGCGAGATTATGGAGCTGCTCCGCGAGGTGGAGGCGTGAGTAATGCCGCTACTTCCCCTATGTCTTGGATCGCCAATACGCCTTCTCGATGGACAGTTGCTCCGCTAGGTACCCATTTCGACGAACGTATTGAGACTGTTAGCGATTCTGACTTCCCGCCGCTATCGGTGACGCGAGGGGGCGTGGTTCCCCAAATGGAGCACGTGGCGAAGACTGATAACAACGCGCACCGCAAACTTGTTCGCATTGGTGACTTTGCGATCAATTCACGTTCGGATCGCAAAGGCTCGGCTGGCCTATCAGAACTAGAGGGTAGTGTTTCGGTCATATACACAGTGCTAACACCAAGGGCTTCGCTCAACGGTCGGTTCGCTCACCACCTGCTTCGTAGTACAGCGTTCCAGGAAGAGTTCTACCGCTGGGGAAGTGGCATTGTTGCTGATCTTTGGTCAACGAGGTACTCGGCCATGAAACGTATCCCGCTTGCGCTCCCACCGTGCGACGAGCAACGGGTCATCGCCGACTACCTAGACCACGAAACCGCCCAGATCGACGCGCTCGTGGCCAAGCAAGTGGAGTTCATCGGGCTGTTGAGAGAGCGACGTGTGTCTGTAGTCCGTACCGAAACTTCGCAATTTGAAGGACCTTATCGCATTGATAAAATAGGCCGTTCTACGAAGGTAGGTAATGGCTCTACTCCGAAACGTGATGTCGAAGCCTACTGGACAAGTGGTGATGTGCCGTGGCTGACTTCATCAGCGGTTAATCTGCCTGTGGTCAATTCTGCGGATCAATTTATTACGGAGCAAGCCGTACGAGAATGCCATTTGCCTGTCGTCAATCATGGCGATTTGCTTATCGGATTGATTGGACAAGGTCCTACCCGAGGCAAGACGACGATTTGCCGTATTCGGGCGACTCTAAGTCAGAACTTGGCATATATCGCACCGGACAAGAATAAATGGCTCTCAGAATACCTACTTTGGGCTCTTCGGGCTACTTACTCAGAAATTAGGCAGAAGGGTGCAGAGAGCGGAGCAGCACAGGGGATGCTGAATACAGATGACATTCGTCGAGTACGGATCGCCATGCCATCGATCCCCGAGCAAAAAAGGATCGTTGCGCAGCTAGAAAAGAAAACGTCCAGCATCGACGCACTGATCGCCAAAGCTGTGGAGCACGTCGCGCTGGCGAAGGAACGCCGTGTAGCGTTGATCACGGCAGCAGTGACCGGACAGTTCGATGTACGCACAGCACGGAAGGGGGCCTGAGGACGATGTCATCACCTGACGGCACACGCGAAGAAGCGTTTGAGACCGAGATCGCCGAATACCTGGCGGCGCAGGGCTGGGAGTACAGCGAGAACGACCGGGGATACGACACTCAGCGCGCGGTCTGGCCTGAGGACATCCACTGGTGGCTAAGCGAGACGCAGCCTGATGAGTACGCGAAGGTAGTGCGCGCCGGCACCGGTGCCGAAGCCGCGGACCGCGAGGCGCTGCTCTCATCCCTCGTGTCCCGTCTGGACACGCCGATGAGCTCGGGAGGCGGCACGCTGAACATGCTGCGCCGGAAGTTCTCCCACACCCGCGGAGCGACTGCGCACCTGCGGATGTGCCAGTTCAAGCCGGCCGCCACTCTGAACCGCGAGGTCACGGAGAACTACCGCAAGGTGCGACTGCGCGTGGTCCGCCAGGTGCACTTCTCCCCGAAGCGAGGGGATTCCCGGTCGATCGACCTCGTATTCTTCGTCAACGGCCTGCCGGTGGCAACCTGTGAGCTGAAGTCGTTCTTCAAACAGGAGTGGCGCAGTGCGGTGAGCCAGTACAGCAAGGACCGGAGCCCCGCGGGTCAGCCGCTACTCGGCTTCGGTACCCGTGCGCTCGTGCACTTCGCGGTGGACGATGACCAGGTGCACATGACCACCAAGCTCGACGGTGAGAAGACCTACTTTCTGCCCTTCAACCGCGGGCACGAAGATACCGGCGCGTCCGGCAATTCTGCCAACCCTGAGGGCGCTGCCACGTCGTACCTGTGGGAGCAGATCCTGCAGCGTGATAACTGGTTATCTATCCTTGGCTCCCAGATCTTCCTCAAGACCGAAGCCGACGAGGATCCGGCCACCGGCAGGATCAAGCGCTCCACGGCGCTGATGTTCCCGCGCTACCACCAGTGGCGGGCCGTCAATCGGCTCGTCCACGAAATTGCCGAAGAAGGGCCGGGACATCGGTACCTCATCGAACATTCCGCCGGGTCAGGCAAAACCAACACGATCGCCTGGACGGCGCACCGCCTCGCACGTCTGCACAACGCGTCGAACACGAAGGTGTTCGACAAGGTCCTGATCGTCTCCGACCGCCGGGTACTGGACGCCCAATTGCAGCAGGCGGTCGAGCAGGTCGACGACACCGTAGGCACCGTCGCCGTCATAGACTCCGCTGCTGTGCGCCGCTCCGGCGGTTCGAAGTCGCGGGCATTGCTGGATGCGCTGACCGGGTCTGCCCTCATCGTGGTCGTGACGATCCAGACCTTCCCGTATGTCAAGGGGTTGCTGGAGACGACGCTGGGCGACAGAAACTTCGCAGTGATCATCGACGAGGCCCACACCTCGCAGTCCGGCAAGACCGCTGCAGACTTGAAGAAGGTTCTCACCGACGGTGGACAGCTCACCGACGAAGAGGAATTGGACAGCCAGGACGTCGTCAACCAAGTGGTGGAGGCCGACGTCGCGAGGGAACAGCAGATCGCCGCCGAGACCGCCGCACGCGCAGGAGCACGGAACGTGTCGCTGCTGGCGTTCACGGCTACCCCGAAGACCAAGACCAAGGCCCTGTTCGGGCGTAACAACGACGAAGGCTTGCCTGTGTCGTTCGACGTGTACCCGATGAGGCAGGCGATTGAGGAGGGTTTCATTCTCGACGTGCTACGCGGCTACCAGACCTACAAGACCGCCTTCGAGATCGAGCAGCATGATGACAACGGGATCGTCACCAGCATCACCGCCGGTGGGACCGACGAGAGCGAAGACCTGCTGGTTGACCCGAAGGTCGCAACACGCAAGATCATGCGATTTGCCAACCTGCACCCGTCCAACGTCGGGCAGAAGGTCGAGATCATAATCGAGCACTTTCGCGCCAATGTCGCCCACTTGCTGGACGGGCATGCGAAGGCCATGATCGTCACCGGCTCGCGCCAGGCAGCAGTGCGGTACAAGGTCGAGACGGACAAGTACCTGAAGCAGAAGGGCTACGGATATCAGTCTATCGTCGCCTTCAGCGACAAGATCAGCGACGAGGAATACGGTCTGGCCGACGTGACCGAAGCGACGATGAACCCCGGGCTCGGCTCGGATCTGGCGCGCGAGTTCCGGCGGCCCGAATACCGGCTGATGCTCGTCGCCGACAAGTTCCAGACTGGCTTCGACCAGCCGCTGCTGTGCGCGATGTACGTCGACAAAAAGCTGCCCGACGTGCATGCGGTGCAAACCCTCTCTCGGCTGAACCGCACTTACCGCGCTGCATCGGGCGAGCTGAAGAATCGCACCTACGTGCTCGATTTCGTCAACGACCCCGAAGAAATCCGTGAGGCGTTCCTGCAGTACTACACTGAGGCGCACGTCGAGACGGCCACCGATCCGAACCTCGTGCACCGGCTGGCAACAAAGCTTGCCCAGACGCGGATCTACACGCCGTCCGATGTCGAGCGGTACGCCGAAGCGTGGTGGTCGCGGACGCAGTCGCACGCAGCACTAGCGGCAGCGGTAACTCCGGCGCGGGACGAGTATGTCAACCGGCGGACAGACGCCTCGGATCAGCATGACAATCAAGCTCTTGATGAGCTGCGCACATTCAAGAAGGACTGCGGTTCGTACGTGCGCCTGTACGATTTCATGTCCCAGGTTGTGGACTTCGCTACGAGTGATTTAGAGAAGCTTGCGGAGTTCTTACGCCAGCTGATACGCATTCTGCCCAGCGAGGATCAGGGTGGGGATGTCGACGTATCAGGGTTGGAACTACGCAGGGTCCGGCAAATAAAACAGGGTGCTGTGGATATCGGATTATCCGGCGCCCTGAACACGCCGTCCTTGCCAGGCATTACCGGCGTTGGAACCCATGTTGCAAATCAGGATCCGCAGCAAGAGCTGCTGTCCGAGATTGTAGCCAGAATCAACGTGTTGTTCGGTGCTGAGTTTGCTGATCCACAGATCGAGGGCTTCGTGGTCGCGGCTGCCGGCATGGCCGGGGACGATCCGCGTATCGCCGATCAGATCGACCACAACGCGCTCGACCAGTTCATGGCCTCCCCGGAGCTGCGGGAGACACTCACCGATGCTGCGGTTCTCAACGAGGGTGCCTTCGGCAAGCTTACCGGTGCGCTCACCGGGGAAAGCGATCGAGCCGACGATTTCATCCGGCTTATCGGAACGTACCTTTATGAATCACGCCGGCTGCGCACGATGAAAGATCTGGATAACGAGGAGACTGCATCTTGAAGCAGCAACACCCCGCTGTTAGTTATGCTCTTCGCCAACCCGCTGGTGAGCCGTATTCGTATGATGACCGAAGCAGATATGGCCTTGAAAACACTACAAGCCTGTCCTTGGCGCGCGCACTTGCAGTGGGGCTTCTAGCTCGATTGGATTCGAATCAAAGGACCCTGAACATCTGGGATCCTGCAGCCGGATCGGGGTTCGCAGGGCATCTCCTTGCCGAGGCTCTTCGGTCGACGAGCACGGAAGTCCGATATCGAGGTCAAGAAATCAATGAGGCCGCGGCGTCCGCGACTCGTCTCAGGTTTGAGGCACATACCGATGCCGATGTAGCTGTTTGCGATTCCCTTGGGGAAGACGCTTTCAAAGATTTCGTCGCGGACTTGATCATCGTGGATGCCCCATGGGCGATGAGCTGGGGGCGCTCGCTTCCGGCCGTGAAGGATCGGCAACGTCACGGCGAGTTCCGCTTTGGTCTTCCGCAGCAGAATGACAGCACATGGCTCTTCATTTCGCTGGCACTTGAGAAACTGCGGCCGGCGCGAGAAGGCGGAGGCCGCGTCGCCGCACTTGTGACGCCGAGCGCGTTGAGCTCAAGCGGCAAAAGCGCGTGGGTCCGGCAACGCATCGTTGAAGAGGGACTCCTCGAGTCGGTGACGAGGCTTCCTGACGGGCTGGCCCTCAACACATCGATACCCCTCTATCTGTTGACTTTTACTAACGCGAAACCTCCGTCTGGACATCAGAGAGCAATGATCGCTGATTTGCAGACGCTGTTTAGCACTGAGGCTCGTCTCCGTTCTATGCCAGTCTCCGCGTTTCAAGAATTCGAATCGGGACTGCGAACTGGGAAACCGGGGCCACGTAACCGTATGATCAGTACCCGTCAGTTCATTAGGCGCGACGCGCGACTGCTGCGACATACACGCAACGGTGAATCACTTACGTGGAGCATTGCATCACACAAGGACACCCCGATTGATGAACACCTTTTGGATGCCCGCTATGGTCCGGGCGCGGAGGTATCCATGAAGGGTGACTCTACGGTGATCTTCGACCTTGACCCAAACAGATTTTTCGGAGACGATTCGCGCGCAGTCCTTGCCGATATGGAAGCGAAAAATTGGCCCACTCGACGGCTCAGCAGCATGCTGGCGGCGGCACCGGTGCTACATAACGCAACAGAACGTCAAACCGACGCAGTGAGTCTCTTCGTGCCGACTACGGCGAAGGGGCTTGTTTCATCAACACCCGAAGGTGTTGGATCTACCGGTCGAATCTTAGCGATCGAACTTGACGACCATGCAGTTCAGCCGGAATTTCTGGTTGCCTGGCTCAACTCTGACCAAGGACGGGCCAGTCGGCAGTTAGCGCTGGACAATAGTGCTTGTGGAAGCCACTTCAAAGCGGTCCGCTCCGACACAGGGTCTCTGATGCGGTGGGCCGACGAACTTCTGGTTCCTGTGCCAGAGGTCAATGTACAACTTGGTTTGGCATCTGCAGACGAACAGCTTGGGTCGTTCCAAGCCGATCTGAACAGGTTTCGTGAAAGCATTTGGACTGTGCCGGACAACGCCGAAGATGTCGTGGGCAGGGTGGCTTCCGCCTTTAACGACTCTTTGACAGCTTGGGCGGAACAACTCCCTTTCCCTATTGCGTCTGCGCTTTGGACTGCTGAAATCGCCAAAACGCCCATCGAACAGCAGCGTGCCTACCTCCACGCCTGGGAGGCAATAGTGACTTTCCACGCGACTGTGTTGCTTTCTGCCTGCCGCAGTGATCCTGGCAACAGTGTTGAGATTGAATCTTCAATTAGGAAGACGTTGCAAGATAACCGTCTTGGGGTTGAAAGAGCTTCCTACGCGACTTGGGTGGTCATAGTCGAGAAAGCCTCGAAGGAGCTACGCCGAGTACTCGAGGACGGAGACTCCGACGATGTCGCGCGCATAAGACGTGCCTTCGCCGACCTTGGCCGGGGAGCTATTGAACGTCTCATTTCGACGGACATCGTCAAGAAGTTCAAAGACCTCAACCGCAAGCGCAATCGTTGGTCGGGTCACACAGGCTTTCTGTCGGAGCAGGAACTGAAAACTCAGGTCGAATCCCTTATTGCAGATCTTCGCGATCTACGCGGACTCCTAGGCAACGTGTGGTCGCAATTGTTGCTCGTTCGGGCTGGCGGTGCCGATCGAAGCGCAGACGGATACCTTCAAAGCGCTGAAGTTGTAGTCGGCACACGTTCACCATTCGCCGCAAAAGACTTCAACGTTGGCGACATGATGATGAAGGGTGGGCTATATCTTGTACGTGATGGGGCTCAGTCTCCGCTGCCGCTAAGCCGATTCGTGCAGTTGCGGGGAGCACCAGACAGTGCCCAGTTCACGAGCTATTTCTACAACCGGTTGGAAGGGGCCAGCCGGAAATTTTCAAGTCAAGT